>JAUHXW010000286.1 GCA_030426705.1 Gammaproteobacteria bacterium | reverse complement strand
GTTGAATAACAATCGACATTACAGTCGTAATAAAGAAGATCGACCAGTTAATACCCGTTACTACAACAAACCACAAGCTGTCAGTCGGGGTCGAAGCAGCAGTAATCGTTCAGCCAATCGATCATCTCATCGGTCGTCACCAGTCAATACCAACAAGCCGATGCGCAGCAGTAAACCCACACACCGTGGTCGTCAACAAGCTGATGCGGTTAACCACAGCCGTCAAAACAACACCGTGAACCGCAGCCCATCAGCGCGGAGTGAAGTACTCAATCGCAGAACACCGACCAATACCCAAAACAATTTGCAACAGCGGATTCAGCAGCAACACAACAACCAGTCGAATCAACGCAGTCGCTACCAAAAACCAGCTGCCGTGAATAACAGCAATCAAAACCGGCAAGTTACTAACCGAGTGAAGCCCATGAGTAGCCAATCACCGGTGTATCATACCAACCGAACGGTTAAGCCCAATGCAGCGGTACAAAATAATCGCAGAGACAACAGCCCCAGAGTGGTTAATCGAAACACCCATCGACCCATGGTGCAAAGGTCAGCGAGTACACCACAGGCTAACCGCCCGGTTTCACAAAGTAAGCCGGCCAGATCGAACCGCTCAAGTTCAAAACCAACTGGCAGTCGTTCGAGCAGTGAAAAAAGTTCTAGCAGCAGCAACCGAAACATTTCAAGCCAATCTTCATCAGGCAATCGTTCGGTGAGCAGGTCAAGAGACCAAAGGTAAGCACATGAGCCCAAAACCATTTAAAGCCCGGTTATCCGGGTTTTTTTTATGCGAATATCGATTTTGTTGTAGAATGTCAGCGTTTTTTTAACGGGACAGGAACAATTACATGAAAAATATACTCACATTATGTCTGCTTTTGACACTGATGGCTTGTCAGCATCAGCCCATGAAAAAAGTAGATTCAGACGCAGTAACTGTTGCGGATGCACAAGCATTTTTGGATAAAGTAGAAGAAACCTACATCAAAGAAGGTGAATATGCTGCGAGAGTGGCCTGGATCCAAGCCAACTTCATCACTGAAGATTCGATTTGGCTGGGTGCCAAAAGCATTGAAAAAATGGGCGCTTTGTCGGTTAAGTTTGCCAACGAAGCGAAAAAATTCGATCAGCTCGACTTGTCTGATGACATGCGACGCCGTTTGAACATCATCAAAGGCAGTCTGACTTTGGCTGCGCCAGATGATGCGGAGAAGAATGCAGAACTGGCACAGATTATGGCGAAACTGGAAGCCATGTATGGTGCGGGAAAATACTGTGTTGATGACGAATGCCAATCTTTAGGCCAATTGTCTAAAACCATCGCTGAATCGAGAAACCACAAAGAATTGCTAGAGGCCTGGCAAGGGTGGCGCACCGTTTCACCGGATATGCGCGACAAATACCAACGCATGGTTGAATTGGCCAACGAAGGTGCCAGAGACCTGGGTTACGATGACACGGGAGCCATGTGGCGAGCCGGTTATGACATGCCAGCCAGTGAATTTCCAAAAGAACTGGACAGATTATGGTCACAAGTTAAACCCTTATACGATTCACTGCAATGCCATGTGCGCACCAAGTTAACTGAACATTACGGCGAAGACATCATGGGGGATGACGGCATGATTCCAGCCCATTTGTTGGGCAATATGTGGGCGCAGGACTGGACTGGCGTTTATGATTTGGTTAAACCCGCCGATGCCGGTTCAACCATTGATGTCACTGCTTTGCTCAAAGAACATGAATATGACGCCAAGAAAATGGTCAAAACAGCGGAAGGATTTTTCACCTCGTTGGGTCTTGAGCCATTACCTGAAACTTTCTGGCAGCGTTCTTTGTTCACCAAGCCACAAGACCGTGATGTGGTCTGTCATGCCAGCGCCTGGGATATAGATAACGAAGATGATATCCGCATCAAGATGTGTATCAAAGAAGACTATGAAGACTTTGTGACCATTCATCACGAATTGGGTCATAACTTCTATCAACGTGCCTACAAAGACAAATCAATCCTCTACCGCACGGGCGCCAATGATGGTTTCCATGAAGCCATTGGTGACACGGTAGCGTTATCAATCACACCTAAATATTTGAAAGACATTGGATTGATTGATGAAATACCAGAGTCTTCAAATGATTTGGGTATGTTGATGCAAAAGGCTTTGGAAAAAATTGCCTTTGTGCCTTTTGGCTTGATGGTAGATCAATGGCGTTGGAAAGTCTTCAACGGTGAAATTTCACCAGAAGCATACAATGCTGGATGGTGGGAATTGCGTAACAAATACCAGGGCGTAAAAGCACCTGTTGAACGTACAGAAGATCATTTTGATCCAGGTGCCAAATACCACATCCCTGGTAACACGCCCTATACCCGTTACTTTTTGGCACATATCCTGCAATTTCAGTTCCACCGTGAGTTGTGTAAAGCTGCAGGCTTTGAAGGCGACTTACACCGTTGTTCGATTTATAACAACAAGGCAGCCGGAGAGAAGCTGATTAAAGTTTTGGAAATGGGCGCACAAAAACCGTGGCAAGACGCCATGGAAGTGATAGCCAATTCACGTGAAATGGATGCCACCGCAGTGGTTGATTACTTTGCGCCATTGAAAACCTGGTTGGATGAACAAAACCAGGGTCGTCAGTGTGGTTGGTAAGCAATCTCAAAAGGTAATAAAAAACCGGTCAATGGCCGGTTTTTTTGTGCCCGAGAAATGATAACAAAAGTAAAATCCAACTCAGTTAATAGAAATGTAACGCTCATTTTGCTACCCTGTATGTTCGTTTTTATAGTCTAAAGGAGCATAACATGAGCGTAGCACGCGTCACTGAAATCATCGCCAGTTCTAAGAAAAGTTTTGAAAAAGCCACAGAAAACGGCATCGAAAGAGCCACCAAAACCCTGAAAAACGTCTCAGGTGCGTGGGTAGAAAGCCAAAAAGTTGTGGTAGAAGATGGTCAAATCGCCGAATATCGAGTGGCCTTAAAAGTAACATTTATCTTGGAAGATTAACCCCTTCCAAAACTCCAAATGAACCAGCCTCAGCGCTGGTTTTTTTGTGCCTGTGAGGTTTTGGATTGAGAAAACCATCGTTTTCTGTTTTAATGACACACTGAAATTCAAGTCATTATTGCACAACTCTATCTAGCATCAATATTTTAAACGGATTAAAATTCAATGAAAACCACCAACAGCCAATCTAAAAACGCCAAAACCCTTCCTTACGCCATTGCTTTGGTATTGACGACACCACTGACCCAGGCTGCTACATTTAATGTTACCCGCCCCCAAGATACAGGCTCTGGATTGACAGCAAATACATTAAGTTGGGCTATTTTGCAAGCTAATACAGCTCCTGGTAGGGATACAATAGTTTTGAATACTGATGTCGAAATCAGAGGAGTTATGAAACGTTTGATTGACTCAGACATCACTTTGCTAAGCGATTCTACTCGAAGAACTATTGATGGGAGAAATCAATACCGCCCTTTATTTATCAAATCTGGGCAAGTATTTATTCATGGGTTAGACATACAGAATGGATTGGCAAAAGGTGGCAACTCAAGTTTAGGAGGTAAGGGAGCTGGACTGGGAGGTGGTGTTTTTATTTATGATGGGGATGTCACTATTTCAGAAACCAATATTAAAAACTCTCTAGCAAGAGGGGGAGATACATCAAGTTTCGCTGGGAAAGGTGGTGGCGGAATGTTTGGACGTAGTAGAGAAGGAGGAGGGGGTCTTTTCGCAAGTGCATCTGGCTCCACAGGTGGCTACGGCGGTTATGGTAATTATCAAAATACTCACCCTAGGTTTGGACAAGGTGGGTCTTATTCGTATGATTATAACTATTGGTATGTATATGAAAATGCGGGATTTGGAGGCGGAGGTTTTTTCTCCCCCCACGATATTGGAGGTAATGGTGGCTTTGGTGGTGGCGG
>JAUHXW010000285.1 GCA_030426705.1 Gammaproteobacteria bacterium | reverse complement strand
GTGCTTTGGGTGCCAATCCGCTTCCAAAGCCAAAGGCCAAAAAGCCCACAGGCGTTTTCAGCGCAACTTCTTTTGTGGTCAATTTATGATTCATGGTCGAAATGTTGGTAGCCTTTAAAGTTGGTTTCGATGGGTTGGTGGTTGTGCAGTACCATGATGCCTTGGCCTTCGATAATCTGACCGATGATGTGGCAGTCAGCTGGTAGCTGTTCTTCATCATCCGCATCGATGGTGAAACACAGTGGGTAATCATCACCACCGGCAAGGACATATTGTTGCCAATGTTTGGCTTTTTTAACAGTTTCGTTCACTGGCACCTGGTTCAATTCAATCACCGCACCCACAGTACTGGCTTCACAAATGTGATTAAGGTCGGCTAATAAGCCATCGGAAATATCAAGCATAGAAGTTGCATAGGCTTTGACCTGTTGAGCAATGTCAGTCCTCGGTGTGGGCCGGTGCAGTTGTTGTTTGAGCACATCTTTGCATTTAGGATGTGTCAGTGCATAAGCAGCCGAGCCAATTTCACCACTAACCACAATCAAATCATCGACTTGGGCGGTGCTGCGTTTGATGGTTTGCTCAGCTTCACCCATGACCGTGACTGTGATGGACAATGGCCCTTGGGTGGTATCGCCACCTACCAATTGCATCTGATGCGTTGCCAACAAATCTGCAAAGCCCGAGATAAAACCCTCAATCCAACCTTGATCGATTTTTGGCAAAGTCAGGTTCAATAAAGCCCATTTGGGCGTGGCGCCCATGGCGGCCAAATCACTGATGCTTACGGCCAGGGCTTTGTGACCAATGTCTTGAGCTGCATCAGTTGGTTTGAAATGTACACCAGCGACCAATGTGTCGGTTGAGACCACCAGTTTTTGTTTCGGGATAAGAATGGCGGCATCATCACCAATGCCAAGCTCGGTGCCTTGAGTTTCAGATTGGCACCGGTCGTTGATGAGTTGAATCAAATCGAACTCTTTGATACGGCACCACCTGTCAGGATTGTTGGGTTTCGTGCTTGCGTGTAGCCTGCGCGACTTTGGTCAACACGCCGTTAACAAAAGTATGCCCACCTTCGCCACCGAATTCGGTCGCCATCAGGATGGCTTCATTGATGACCACTTTAAATGGTGTTTCTATGTGGTTCAACAATTCATACGTGGCCATTAATAACACCGCATATTCCACCGCTCCTAAGCTGTTTTTTTCGCGACCAAGATGCGGGTCGATGTGGGATTCTATTTCCTCGCGGTTGGTTTCGATGTATTTCAGTGCTGACTTAAAGAAATCGGTATCGACTTTAGCGAAATCCTGTTCTTCCAAAAATTGCTCAATCACGACTTTAGCCGTCATGTCGTTATAGTGCATTTGATACAAAGCTTGCACCAGACGCTTTCTGGCGCGGTGCTTGCGAGCCAAAGGCTCTGGTAATCTTTTGTTTTTCTTTTGGTTCGTCATTAACTGTTCTGCCTATCCATAAACCGGAAATCTTTGACACAAAGCAGAAACCTTGGTTCTCACGGCTTCAACCACTGCATCATTGTCCATGTCATCAAGGATATCACAAATCCAATGTGTCATGTCAGCAAACTCTTGCGCGCCGAAACCGCGAGTAGTACCAGCCGGCGTGCCCAAACGCAAACCACTGGTCACAAAAGGCGATTTCGGATCATTGGGAACCGAGTTTTTATTGACCGTGATGTGGGCTTCACCCAAACGGGCTTCGGCATCCTTACCAGTGATGTCCTTGTCAATCAAATCCAGCAGAAACAAATGATTTTCCGTACCGCCGGAAACCACATTGTAACCACGTTCGATGAACACATTGGCCATCACTTGGGCGTTGTTAACGACATTTTGTTGGTAAGTTTTGAATTCAGGTTCCAAAGCTTCTTTGAATGCTGTGGCCTTGGCGGCAATCACATGCATCAAAGGGCCACCTTGTAATCCTGGAAAGACCAGTGAATTCAATTTTTTCTCAATCTCGGGATTTTCTTTGGCGAGGATGATCCCACCGCGTGGGCCACGCAAAGTTTTGTGGGTCGTTGACGTGGTGACATCAGCGATGTTCACTGGCGAAGGATAAACACCAGCAGCTATCAAACCGGCCACATGCGCCATATCAACCATAAAATAAGCGCCGACTTCATCCGCGATGTCACGGAATTGTTGCCAATCGATGCGTTTTGAATAGGCGGAAAAACCACCGATGATTAATTTGGGTTTGTGTTCCAACGCCATTTCACGCACGTGATCAAAATCAATCTCGCCTGTGTCTTCCTTGATGCCGTATTGCACCGCATTGAATAATTTGCCCGAAACATTGACCTTGGCGCCGTGGGTCAAATGCCCGCCATGTGCCAAAGACATGCCCAAAATGGTGTCACCCGGTTGTAACAAAGCCAGATAAACCGCCTGATTGGCCTGTGAGCCTGAATGCGGTTGTACATTGGCATAATCGGCATTGAATAACTTTTTCACCCGCTCAATCGCCAAAACTTCAGCCTGATCCACATATTCACAACCGCCGTAATAACGTTTGCCCGGATAACCTTCGGCATACTTATTGGTCATTTGCGACCCTTGCGCTTCCATCACCGCCGGCGAGCAGTAATTCTCAGAAGCAATCAATTCAATGTGGTCTTCCTGCCGCTGATTCTCCGCAACAATCGCAGCATACAACTCAGGATCCGACTTGGACAAGGTCAAAGATTTGTCAAACATGGCATCAAAGCAAATAAAAAAGCGGTATTTTACCTTGAGACTTTATGACAAGCTATGAAAGCAGCAAAAAAGTTTTTCAAGTAAAAAGACTTCTGTGTTTATAATTAATTAAAAAGCTGAACAAATATGGAAACAGGCCTTTACGAACAACTTATCAACAAAGTTATTAAGCTTAAAATTAATCAACTCAATGTTGATACATTTTATGTTGATAAAACGCCATTAGATAAATCCGAAGCCAGTAAAGTCCTTTCACAATATTTGAGTCATGTTATTCAATATGCTCTAAATCAATTGACCGGCAAAGACACAATTGAACAACAGATTAAAATATCTAACAAAATCATTAATTTGTTAAGTAATGAAGTTACTGACGAGGATATCAGTGAAAGTATTATTGAATCAGAAGCCAATATCCTCACTGCAATTTTGAATAAATTGAATGCTGACTATGCTGATTTTAAATCACATGTAAAAGAAATACGACCTTTTACCCGACTTTCGCATAGCGAACTATTTACTGGTAATAATGCAGGCATTTCATTAGAAAGTGAAATAAAAAAAGAGATTTTATCTTCGGACCGGATTAGCTTTTTGGTTTCATTTATTAAGTGGACCGGTATCCGCATTTTTGAGAAGGAACTCATTGAGTTTACAAATCGTGGAGGGCGGTTAAAAGTAATTACAACCTCATATATGGGTGCCACTGATTTAAAAGCCATTCAATTTTTATCAGGCCTGAAAAATACTAAAATAAAAGTTTCTTACAATACCAGCAATGAACGACTCCATGCAAAAGCCTATCTTTTCCATCGAAATACAGGCTTTCACACAGGCTACATTGGATCGTCTAACCTCTCTCGTTCAGCACTAACAAACGGCTTAGAATGGAACATAAAATTAACCACTCAAGAAGTCAGTCATTTAATTGAAAAGTTTCACAAAACCTTTGAAACATATTGGCAAGACCGTGAATTTGAGCATTTTAATCATGAGAAACACTCAGAAAAACTTGGCCAAGCATTAAAGCAGGAGCGACAAAGCACAAAAACAACTTTTAATGCCTCTGTGCTGTTTGATATCAGCCCTTATAGTTATCAATCAGAGATTTTAGAAAAACTGCAAACTGAACGCCAAGTCCATTATCGAACCAAAAACTTAGTGGTGGCTGCCACCGGAACGGGCAAAACAATTATTTCTGCGTTTGATTTCAAGCAATTTCT
>JAUHXW010000284.1 GCA_030426705.1 Gammaproteobacteria bacterium | reverse complement strand
GGTGGTGAGCGCTCCAGACTGTTATTGGCACGCCTGTTTGCCCGTCCTGCCAATGTGATTGTGATGGATGAGCCGACCAATGATTTGGATATGGAGACATTGGACCTGATACAGGATTTGTTGTTTGAGTTTCAGGGAACCTTAATTCTGATCAGTCATGACCGGGACTTTATTGATAATGTCTGTACACAAACCATTGTTTTTGAGAACCCGGTTCATGGTGTTTACGAAGTCAATGAATACGTTGGTGGTTACGAAGACTACTTGCGTCAACGCAGAAAACCAGAACCCGTTAAAGCTGAAGAAAAACCTGATAAAACCAACAACCCAAAACCCCAAAAAAACAACAGCAACAAACTGACCTTCAAAGACAAACACGAGTTGGAGCAATTGCCAGGAATAATTGACCAGCTGGAAAACGAAATTGCTGGCCTGTCAGAACAAGTTTGTGATCCGGATTTTTACAGCCAGGATGCCGACACCATTAAAAATGTCACCACCCAACTGGCAAACAAGGAACAGCAGTTACAAGTCGCTTTCGATCGTTGGGATGAGCTGGAATCCAAGGTCTAAGAGTCATTTGTTGTTACGTTTCAGGGCTTTGGGACAAGTCTGTTGCTAACGGCTGTACGGCAGAACATGGAAGTTAGAAAATTCGACCAAAAAGTAAAGGTGTTGTGAAAACCGGATTTGGGGTGTTGACTTCAGTCAACCTGATTTGAGTTCGGTCAAGTGGTCGGCTAAAGCCGACACCCCATGTGGGTTTGCTTTTTATTTCCATACTTCGGCGTGGTCATGATCAGTGTTTACTCATAGATAAACCTGTAATCGATCTGGTATGACTTGTGTTTTGGGTTTTTGTACCGATATCATCATTTGATTCAGGCGGCCTTTAAAATTCTATGGAAACCAAGCAATGTATTTATCCCGTATCAGGTCTGAGCTGTCAGGGCTGTCGTAAGCATGTCACCGAAGTACTCCAGGCTGTTAAAGGTGTGAATGACGTGGTGGTTGATTTGGCACAAAAAACTGCCACAGTGACTTGGCGCAATCCGCCTGATTTCGCTGCTTTGCAAAGTGCCTTGAGCGACAGTCGTTACCAGATTTATCGCCCGGGTGAAACACCGGTTGAAGAGAAAAAAGCACCCCTCAAAACCTCGGAGCAAGGTGTGTTTTACTGTCCCATGCATTGTGAAGGTGAAAAAACATATCAGAAACCGGGGGATTGCCCGGTTTGCGGGATGGAATTGGTGGAACAGCAGTCGGTTCAATTGCACCAGGGTCAAGAATACACTTGTCCCATGCACCCTGAAGTCATTGAAGATGAGCCGGGTGATTGTCCCATTTGTGGTATGGATCTGGTGCCAAAGCAAGCTGACATCAGTGCCGAAGAAAAAAATTACCGACGTTTATTGACCAAGCTTTGGTGGTCATTGGCATTTACCTTGCCGATATTCATCATTGCGATGGGCGAAATGGTTCCGGGTCAATGGTTAGACCGAATCCTGTATCAAAATTTCAGTCATACCCAGCTCAACTGGACACAATTGATGTTGTCCTTACCGGTGGTCTTTTGGACCTGTTGGATGTTTTTTGAACGCGCATACAAAAGTATCAAAACCATGAACCTCAATATGTTCACCTTGATTGGTATTGGCGCTGGGGTAGCCTGGTTGTTTAGTTTATTGGCGTTATTGTTTCCGGATGTTTTGCCGCCACAATTTAAAATGGAAAACGGTGCGGTGCATGTCTATTTTGAAGCCGCCACTGTGATATTGACACTGGTTTTGTTGGGTCAGGTTCTGGAAGCCCGAGCGCACAGTAAAACCAATGATGCGGTCAAAGAACTATTAAAACTGGCTCCCAACAAAGCCATTCGGATCAATGAAAACGGTGCAGAACAGGAAATCAGTATCAATGATATTAAGCCCGGTGATATTTTGCGGATTAAGCCCGGTGCAAAAATTCCGGTCGATGGCATCATTGCCAAAGGGTCATCGTCAATTGATGAATCAGCGATTACTGGTGAACCCATTCCGGTGGAAAAGTCGGCGGGTGATCCAGTCACTTCGGGGACGATCAATGGCAACCAGTCTTTTACCATGACAACTGAGAAAGTGGGTGCCGATACCTTGCTTTCCCAGATTATCACTATGGTTAATGAGGCCAGTCGCAGTCAGGCTCCGGTACAAAAATTGGCCGATAAGATTGCTGCTTACTTTGTGCCAGTTGTGGTTATGGTTGCTGTCATCACTTTTATCGTTTGGGCTTTGGTAGGCCCAGAACCTGCTTATGTTTATGCTTTGGTCAATGCCATTGCGGTACTGATCATTGCTTGTCCTTGTGCCCTGGGACTGGCCACACCCATGTCAGTGATGGTCGGTGTGGGAAAAGGCGCCAGCAATGGTGTGTTAATCAAGAATGCGCAGGCGCTGGAAACGCTGAGCCAGGTCGATGTATTGATTGTAGATAAAACTGGGACCTTAACTCAAGGCAAGCCCACAGTAGAAACCATTGAAACCACATCAGAACAGTTTTCTGCCGAACAGCTCACTGCTTTGGCTGCGTCACTGAATCAACACAGTGAGCATCCTTTGGCCACTGCGGTGGTTGACTATGCCAAGGAAAATAATGTTCAGTTGTTTAATACCAATGATTTTAATTCAGTGACTGGTCAAGGGGTGACTGGACAAGTGAAACAACAAGCGCTGGCGTTGGGTAATGACAAGTTGATGAAAACTGTTGAGGCTAAGCTCAAAGATGATGTTTCCAAACAAGCTCAGAAATATCAAGAACAGGGCAAAACCGTGTCATACCTTGCTGTTGATGCATCGGTTGTTGGTTTTGTGGTGATTGGCGATCGCATCAAGCAAAATGCCGCAACCGCGGTTAAAACTTTACGACAAGACGGTGTGCAAGTGATTATGCTGACTGGAGACAATGAAAAAACCGCCAATTTTGTGGCAAATCAGCTTAATTTGGCTGATTTCAAGGCGGGTATGTTACCTCAGGATAAAATGCAATTTGTTGAGCAGTTACAACAGCAAGGCCATGTTGTCGCTATGGCTGGTGATGGCATCAACGACGCGCCAGCTTTGGCAAAAAGTGACGTGGGTATCGCTATGGGAACGGGTACAGATGTGGCGATTGAGAGTGCGGAAATTACTTTGGTCAAAGGCGACTTGAAAGGCATTGTTAAAGCGCGTTTGCTTAGTGATGCCGTGATGCGCAACATCAAACAAAATCTGTTTTTTGCCCTGGTTTATAACAGCGTGGGTGTGCCAGTGGCTGCCGGTGTGTTGTATCCATTCTTTGGCCTGTTACTTTCGCCGATGATAGCGGCTGCGGCCATGAGTTTAAGTTCGGTTTCGGTGATTACTAATGCATTGAGATTAAAGACAGTGTCTTTAACTAAGCACAACACCTAAGTTTTTTTAATATACTGAGATAAGAGCTTATACAAAATAATTTGTATAAAAATGGCAGTGAATTATTTTTCACTGGTTATTACTTACTTTAAACATAGGAAATAATCATGAAAAATACATCATGGGGTCTGGTACTCATTTTTTTTTACCTGAATGCGTCAGCTAATGTCATCACAGTCAATGAATTGGGAATGGTGATTGCTGATGATGGCAAGTGTACATTAACCGAAGCGATAACTTCTGCCAATGAAAACCTGGTATCTGGGCAAATGATAGGGGAGTGTGCTGCTGGTGACAGTGGTTCTGATGACATCATTTTTGATTTGCCTCAAGGCCAAAATACACTTTTCACCGACGATGAACTGTTTCCCGTTGTTATGGAGGATCTTCGAATTTTTGGACCGGGTGCTGATTTGCTGACCATTGATGCGCAACAATTCAGTCAAATATTCGGTTTGCGAGCAGCATTCGAGATATCTGGAGTCACGTTATTGAATGGTGAAGCGGCTGCTGGGGCATCTATCTAT
>JAUHXW010000283.1 GCA_030426705.1 Gammaproteobacteria bacterium | reverse complement strand
ATGATGGGTTGATCGGCCACTTCATGCACCACATAGTCACCGGTGTTTTGCAAAAGACCAACATGCGCTGCCAACTGCCAACTTTTGTGCAGCACAGCTGTTTTATCCACAACTTGGATAAAACCGTCCTGATAAACCTGATTGGGTAAAGTGAAGGCATCATCATGTGGTTCAGGATTGGCAATAAAAGTCAGTTGTTGTTTGTCTTTGCTGTTCATTCTTCGGCTTATTTTTTAACTGCTTTTATTTTAAAAGACCTTTGCTTGAATCTGGGCAATTTTTAAAAATGTGTCAACCAAAGTGGAACATGTAGCCCAATACACGGTTATTTTTTAAATTTGTTGATTTTAAAAAGAGGCTCCAACTGACTTATGTCAATTACGGAAACAGTTATATTTCCGATAATCGTTGAAAACAATCATAAAATAGAGGTAGGCATGTCAATTAAAAATGTAATTTTCGTTGTGCTTTTTATGGCCGGAGTGGTTAATGCTCAACAAATAAATGGAACAGTTGTGGTTAGTGGCAGTAATACACCAATTGCGAATGCTTTAGTAACTTTACATGGTGGTAGCAATCAGGTCACGACCGCGGTAGATGGTTCATTTATCATGAACATCACTGGCAACAATTTATTATTGGTAGGAGCCGCCAAAGGCTATTTTTATCAATCTGTAACAACTGATTCTCCAGCCAACAATGTTATCATTGCACTGGAAGCAGTTCCCACCACCGACAATGCCAGTTACCAACTGCAATCTCCACAAGAATGTGGAACCTGTCATGCCAAGCAATTGAATGAATGGCAGGGTTCACCCATGGCTCAGGCTGGTTTCAACACTTGGGTCAATGACATTTATGCTGGTAACGGCACTGCCGGTGGCATGGGCGGATTTGTGTATACCCGTGATTCAGCTTTTGCACAGTCCAACCCCAACTCAGAATGTGCCGCCTGTCATCAACCACAAAGCTGGATTGACAACCCCTTTACGCCTATCGATACCAGCACCACCAACCCAACACCATCCGTACAGCATGGCGTTTCTTGTGATGTGTGCCACAAAGTGGCAGATGTAGACACCAGCAAAATTAACTTTCCAGGTATTTTCCCTGGTGCTGTACATTTCACCAGACCTGATTTTGGCAACCAGGTGATGTACGGTGTATTGGGTGATGTAGATTTTGATGTACCCAGTTTAATGCGTGCATCCTACCAACCACAAATGCGGGCTGAGCTTTGCGCTGCCTGCCATCAGGATGCAGCTGACCCAGATGAAAACCACAGTTACACAGGGGTAATCTCTGAACCCACTTATCTGGAATGGTTGGCTTCAGAATATGCCAACCCACAATCATCTCAATTTGCAGATTGTGTGGATTGCCATATGGGGCCATCAACTGATAACGAAGTATGTTCAGTGATACCAACCCCAAACCGACCGGTTGAAGCGGTCAGAAATCACCGCATTGAAGGCAGTACCCCACAATTTCTCGAAAATGCAGTAGATTTGAATATGCAAGTCAACGGCAGTGGTTCAGAGCTTCGAGTGGATGTCACCATCACCAATAATCAAACTGGTCATCATGTGCCAACCGGAGTGACCGTCCGCAACATGATTCTGTTGGTTGAAGCCTGGGAAGAAGGACAAGATCCCTTGGTCAATCCTTTGGTGCAAACCAATAATCAAATCATTCATGATTTAGGCGGAATTGGTGACCCTGCTCAAGGCTATTATGCCGGATTACCTGGTAAGTTTTATGCCAAGGTCAACCATGATGCCAATGGTAATGGACCTACATTTTTTACCGATGCCACTGGCATTCAGTTTGACAACAGAATCCCTGCCAATCAATCTGACAGCAGCAGCTATACCTTTGCCCTCCCCAACCAAGTTGGAGACGTACATGTGCGTGCCCGCCTGATTTATCGCAAGGCCTTCCGGTTCCTGGTTGACGCCAAAGGCTGGACAGAAGATGGTCATGGAGCCCCATTGGCAGATGTGGCCGCTCCCAATTATGGTTTTCTGATGGAGTCAGCACAACAAGTTGTATCGGGTTTAGGTGCCACATCAGTGCCTGGTAACGGTAAATTGAGCTTGTTTATTTTGGCAGGTTTGTTGATGCTACTGAGTATAGGGTATTTGAAGAGAACTTATTAGAGACCTTTGCTTGATTCATGATCAAAGATAAAAAGTCTAAAAATACGCCACTCTGCGTTGAAAAAAAAGTTTTTGGAAAACTTTTTACGTTACACATCCGTGTGTAACGCCCTTTGGGTTACATGAAAATATTTTCCTTAAATATTTTTCACGCAAGCCCCAAAGGGGTGAAGCGCATGGAAGCGCTGAATAAATTTGCCAAAAATCTTTCTGGAAAAGATTTTCACGCCAGCCGCGAAGCGGTGAGTGTCAAGGAAGACACGAATAATAACAGGCTCGCTTTGTTGTTTTGGCGGCTTGCCAAAGGCAAAAAGCCTAAACATAAAAAGCGAAATAGCCGTGTATTGGACTGCATTTTCCGCCTTGATTGGCCCATTTTTAGCTCTTTTTATGCGCATCATCCTTGATGCTTACCGCTTTACGGCTTTCGTGAAAAAACTGACTGGATCAGTTTTTCATGAAACCCGAAGGGCAAAACACATGGATGTGAGGAGTAAAAAACATTCCAGATGTTTTTTACTCGATTGCTCAGAATCGAGCAAAGGTCTCTAATAGACTGCCAATTCATAATATACCACCACTTCATCACCCAAAGGGTCTTTGTGCAAGTCGGTTTTGAAGTATTGCATGCCCAGTTTTTTCATGATATTGATGGAGGCTTTATTATCAGGCATGGCGATGGCAGACAACTTTTTGATGTCCTGTGTTTCAATCAATGTAGACTTGATCCGTTCGGCAGCTTCTGTGGCATAACCCTGGCCCCAGGATGAACGTTTAAAGCGCCAACCAAGTTCCAAATTATCCCATTGTGGCTGCTCGCTGAAAAAGTCCATGGGACGCACCAACACCCAGCCGATAAACTCCTGATTTTTTCGCAAACAAACCTTCCACAAGCCCCAACCTTTGCTTGCATCCGTGTATTTCGCCATCCGTGGTATAAACACATCATGCACGTCTTGCATGGTGGTCATCTTTCCACCATTGATATACCGCATCACCTCAACATCCTGATCTAATTCAAACAGTAATTGCGCATCATCAGCTCCCATCAAATCAAAACTCAGTCTTTCAGTATCTTTAACTATCATGGTTGTATTTTGACATGAAAGTAAATGAATCACCACAGGGTTGGTTTCAATAGGTGAGTTGCTGAGCAGCTCTCCAATGCTACTGTTCTATTTTCGAGGAATGTTGGCTGACTGGTCGGGGTGTTGAAAGTCAACCAGTTGCGTCGTGTAAAGCAATACTACCAGATATATTCCAACAATAAATAACCATTGTAAATTCAATAAAGCAGAAAGTTGATTATTTATCATAGACCTATTCTCTATTATTTTCTGCTTCCATAAGTTTTTTATGATTGTGTGCTATGGCTAAAATACATAGATAATGCCTATACCGACTTCAGCTTCATAGTCACTGCGGGCTATCGGGCTTTTTCTGATTTCACTGCCATAATGTTCGTAAACTGCTTCACCAAATAATTGCCAATTTTTACTCAGATAATGCTTGTAGTTGTAATTAATACCGAACGACCTATAGCCACCATCCAAACTTGTTTCTGCCAACCCAGAGGCCAATGATTGATCAGCCGTAATACCGAAGTACCTGTTCGCGTAATCATCATCCTGGAAGGTAATACCCACTCCAATTTCAGAACCACTGCCATCGTTTTGATTGCCAAATCTATACCCTCCACCGAGCAACAAAAATTTACCGTCTTCACCAGCTACCAATCTACCATCCAACCAGTATCGCCAATCTGTCGTCAGTGATTTTCGAACTTCAAAAACCACCT
>JAUHXW010000282.1 GCA_030426705.1 Gammaproteobacteria bacterium | reverse complement strand
GTGGTGGCTTTGCGGCCTTTGCGGAAATTTTCCCTGATACGATCAAATACCACGATGGTGTCATTCAATGAATAACCAATCACCGCCAACAATGCCGCCAGCACCGTTAAATCAAATTCCACCTGAAAAATTGAAAATACCCCAGCAGTAATCAGCACATCATGCACCAGGGCCGCAATGGCTCCCAAAGAAAAACGCCATTCAAAACGTATGGTCACATAAATCAGGATACCCATGATGGCATACAACAGCGCCAATGAGCCCTGCTCTACCAGTTCTTCACCGACCTGTGAACCCACAAAATCAGCCTTACTGATGCGAGCTGACGAGTCCAATTGGCGTAATTGATCCAGAATTTCATTACTGAGTTTGGCTTCATCATTTTCTGATTCATTAGCTTCATCATCAGCTTGTTCTTGTGGCGGTAAAGTGATTTCAATGTCCTTACTGCCACCAAAGTTTTTCACCACAATGTTTTCAAAACCAGCACCTTCCAGTTTTTCACGTGCATCTGTGGCATCAATAGGTTGGTCGAAATGAACCACCACCACAGTACCACCGGTAAAATCCAAACCAAAGTTCAAACCACGGGTAAACAATGAACCCAAAGAAACCAAAATCAAAATTGACGACAACACCAGTGCCAATTTTCTTTTGCCCATGAAGTCGTATTTAATGTTTTGTAATATATTCATCATTAACTCCTTATATCGCTATCGACTTCAGTTTTTTCTTGCGGCCGTATATCAGGTTCACGATCGCTCTGGAAACCACAATGGCGGTAAACATAGAGGTCATGATACCGATGCTCAATGTCACGGCAAAACCCTTGATTGGCCCGGTACCAAAAGCAAACAACACCACTGCGGCAATCAATGTGGTCACATTGGCATCAGCAATGGTGGAAAAGGCTTTGTCATAACCTTCCTTGATACTGCCCTGGATGGTATTACCGCCGCGCATTTCTTCTTTGATCCGCTCAAAAATCAACACATTGGCATCCACCGCCATACCGACGGTTAAAACAATACCCGCAATGCCCGGTAGTGTCAAAGTGGCACCAAACAGCGACAAGCAAGCCACCATCAAAACCACATTTATGGTCAGGGCGATGTTGGCAATCAGGCCAAACATGCGGTAATAGAACAACATAAACACCAACACCATGGCCAGACCAATTTGCACCGACATCACACCTTTATCGATGTTGTCCTGTCCCAAAGATGGACCAATGGTTCGTTCTTCAACGATTTGCACCGGAGCGGCCAATGCACCAGCTCTGAGTAACAAAGCCAACTCAGCAGCTTCTTTTTGTGTGAACCTTCCTGTTGTTTGGAAGCGATTTGAAAATACATTATTTATACTTGCATTACTGATTACTTCCTCTTTATTTCTATATTGCATTACACCATCTTCATTTTTACCAATGGGAATTCTTTCCTTGAAAACCACACCCATGAAGTTACCCACATTGTTTTTGGTGAATTCCAACATTCTGGCAGCACCCACACTGTTCAGTTGCACGTTCACAGCATGTTTTCCAGATTGATCAATAGTGGCTTGTGCACCAGTTAGCTGATTTCCCGTAGCGATTACACGGTTCTTTAAGTATATAGGGTTACCATTGGATTCGAAATATAAAGTAGTTCCTGGTGGCGTTCTACCGGTTGCATAAATTTGCTGGGCTGCTTCATTATAACTGTGAGTCGCACGGTATTCCAAAGTCGCTGTAGCATCCAAAATATTTTTCGCCGTGGTGGTGTCTTGTACACCTGGTAATTGCACCACAATTCGCTCTAATCCTTGTCGTTGTATGATGGGCTCTGCCACACCAACCTCATTAACACGGTCACGCAAAGTGGTCAGGTTTTGGTTCAATGCATTTTCCTTGACCGCGTTGATGGATTGCTCGGTTAGTAGACCAGTAATTTCAAAGGTATCCACACCCACATTCTCGCGCAAGGTCAGTTCCTCAAAATCCTTATCAATCAATTTCATCGCTTTTTGCATGTCGGCTTCATTGCGGAATTGGATGTTGAGTTCATTACCGGTCCAACTGATGCGTTTTTTAGGCACTTTGGACTTAATCAGTAACGAAGTAATGTCTGAACGGATTTGTTTGCGTTTATTTTCTGCCGCTTCCTGCATATCCACTTCAAGCAGAAAATGCACACCACCACGTAAATCAAGCCCCAAATTCATTGCTTTACCACCCAAACCTTTCAACCACTCTGGTACATTGGGGCGTAAATTCATGGCAGTATCAAAACCTTTCAAGCCTTCTTTCAAAGCATCCTGACCACGTCTTTGTGCATCCAGATCTGCAAATTGAACAATCGCGGTTTCACCGTCGATGGTGATGGCTTCATAAGCAACCTGATTGTCATTGAGGACATTGGCCACCTTGTCCAAAGTGGCTTGTTCAATGGTCTCATCCTGTTCGGATTTGATTTGTACCACCTGGCTCTGCCCGTAAATATTGGGCAAGGCATACAAGGCCCCCAGTGAGACAATGACGAGAATCAGTATGTATTTCCACATCGGGTATCGATTCATTGTATATTCCTTCTTTTGTTATTGGCCTGCCGGCCACTGCTTATTTCAGTGATTTGATGGTGCCTTTGGGCAACACTTTAGCCACAGCACTTCTTTGTACGTGAATTTCTGTGTCTTTGGCGATTTCTACTTTAATGAAAGATTCATCGACAGCCACTATGGTTCCCAATGTGCCACCGTTGGTGATAACTTCATCACCGATTGCCAATGCACCAACCATTTCGTTGTGGGCTTTCATGCGTTTTTGTTGTGGTCTGATCAACATGAAATACATGATGACAAAAAACACACCGATAAAAATAAAAGAACCCATGGGGTTGGCTGCCTGACCGCCCGATTGGGCCATGGCATCAGAAATAAAAAAATTCATCTTTAATCTCGTTTCTATTAAAATAAAAGCGCGCTATTATAGCACCAAAGGTCAGCAGTTTAGTTATCATTAATTAAACCGCAAAACCGAATCTGACATATAGGATTACAATGACTGAAAATCAAGAGCTCAAGACGGATATTACCCGTAAAATCAATGGTGGTTGCCATTGTGGTGCAGTGCGATTTGAGGCCGATGTGGATAGCAAGCAAGCCATTTTGGTGTGTAATTGTTCAATATGTTCAATGACCGGATTCAAGCATTTGATTGTTCCACACAGCCATTTCACATTGCTTTCAGGTAAGGACAAATTAAGCAGCTATCAGTTCAATACCCAACAAGCCAATCATTTATTCTGTTCAATTTGTGGCGTCAAATCTTTTTACCAGCCCAGATCGCACCCAGATAGTTGGAGCATCAATTGTCACTGCATAGATGATTTTGATGCAAAGCAGTGGACTTTTGCACCCTTTGACGGTAAAAATTGGGAACAAGCCAAACAAAGTCTTGACTCATGAGCGATATAACCACACCAAGATTAACCATCAAACCCACTCACACCAACTGCTGGGCCATATACGACAACTTTGATCAACAATTGGTAGGCAAACTGTTTTTCCGCAACCAATGGTTTAACATCATATTGAAACCTCAATCACTGCACCTGGGTGTCGCCAGTGAAGCCAGTTATCACTTGCTCAAAGCGCTCAACAGTCCAAAGTATAAAGCCAAAACTGAATTACCACATGCACAACAGTTTCTGCATGACTTGGGTTTTGTTGATGAAGGGGAATTTTTTGCGGCTACTGCACAAACATTAAAATACCCTGATCTTGGTGAGCAGTTGACTCAGCAATTCGGTCTCGACAGTAAACAATTGGCACAACCGCTACACCATACCGCCGTGCAATTGGAAGATGTCGGCAAGGATTGTTTCGACCGCCCAGCCAAATTACACCCCAAAGCCAAACAGGCCTGGTTAAACATGCAACAGGCGGCATTGAAAGATGACATAGACCTACAACTGGTTTCCGCATACAGAAGTCTTAAA
This sequence comes from Gammaproteobacteria bacterium, assembly GCA_030426705.1. Taxonomy (GTDB): domain Bacteria; phylum Pseudomonadota; class Gammaproteobacteria; order Xanthomonadales; family Marinicellaceae; genus Marinicella. The sequence continues at coordinate 7 of JAUHXW010000282.1, read as the reverse complement.
TACCAGG
>JAUHXW010000005.1 GCA_030426705.1 Gammaproteobacteria bacterium | reverse complement strand
TCACCGCCATTTGGTATGGCTTTAACCAACCTGCGGGGCTGATGACTGCTTTATTGGCCGTGTTGATTGCCACCTGCCCCTGTGCTTTGTCATTGGCCACGCCCACCGCATTAACTGCTGCTGGTGTGCAGTTATTAAACAATGGCGTGCTGGTCAATAATACCGAAGCAATCACTCGGTTGGACAAGATCAAACAATGGTATTTTGATAAAACCGGGACCCTTTCTGATGAACAATTACACATCAAAAAAGCTCATATCATCAACCAACAATACCCACTTGAAACCATCACCCATTCGTTACAACAAATCAGTAACCATCCGATTGCTTCTGCATTTTTAGGTGCCACATCAGTTGCTGTTGAAAATGCTGAAAACCACGCTGGTAAGGGTGTTTCTGGCATCATTGGTGAACAGCGTTGGTTGATGGGCAGTCGCAACTGGTTACACCAGCAAGGCATCGACATTCCTGCATTGAACACAAATCAACACCATACTTCAGTCTATCTGGCCTGTGAGCAACAATTGGTAGCAGTTTATGAATTGGCAGTTAAAGTACGTACCGGCGCGAATGATTTGTTGGCTTTTCTCAAAAAGCAATCGAAAGACCTGGCCATCATCAGTGGAGACCAGACAACCACGGTAAAAAATTGGGCTGAAAACTTGTCAATTGAACAAGCTTATGGCGATTTAACAGCCGAGGATAAAATCAATTACATCGCGCAACAGCAACAACAAGGCAAGCCATGCGTGATGGTCGGTGATGGTGTTAATGATGCACCGGTATTATCACAGGCCGATGTCTCAATCAGTTTAAAACAAGGTGCTTACCTGGCACATTCGGCCTCAGATCTCATTGTACTGGGTAAATCTTTGTCACCGGTTATAGACTGTATCAATACCTCACACAAAACCAATAACATCATCAAACAAAACCTCACCTGGTCATTGTTATATAATCTCAGCGTAACTCCGATAGCCATGATGGGTTTGTTGGCCCCCTGGATGGCAGCCATCGGTATGTCACTCAGCTCATTGTTGGTGGTTTTGAATTCACGGAGATTGTTATGAATATGGTATTTGTTTTGGTTTTACTCAGTTTGGTTTTGGCCGTTTGTGCGGTGTGGGCACTGATCTGGGCCATCAATAAAAATCAATTTGATGATCTCGACAGCCCAGCCTATTCTATATTGGATGATGACAACGAGCCCAATATACATAAAAAACAGCCGCCTGTAGAAGATGTTACAAATGCGAATCCAAATGAAAAACAGCATAAGACCCAATAACCTGAATTTTGGTACAATCTCACTACCGTCATTACCCGACTCGATCGGGTAATCCATTTTAAAGCCCCACAAACAATGAAAGAAACTACAGTTTATTGAAGGGAGCAATCCTGGTTGGAAGTGTTTATATGATGAAATCACTCAACAGCTTCGATTTTTCACAATGGATCCCCGAATCACCAAAAGTAGGCGCTCTTAGGCGAGTTCGAGGATGACGATAGGAGGGGTTTATTTTAACCGGACAGAAGTGGGGTCAAGCCTGAGGATGACGGATGCCACTTTAACTATTGAACGTAAAGCCAATTCTGCCCACAGTGTTATTACAGCTATAGACCACTTTATAATAAAACAGCCAACTCAATATATGAATCCATGCTCTCTGCACTGACACCACTGCTGATCGGCTTTTTTTCAGGCTTTCACTGCATCGCCATGTGTGGTGGTCTGTGTGCTGTGATTTGTCAAAAGCAAAACAACAGCCAAACGCTGATCACCAATCTGGGACGCATCACCACTTACACCCTATTGGGCGCCTTATTCGCTGGCATCATCCAAGGTGCCAGTTTGCAATTGGACCTGGGTAGCTGGGGCTTTTTCCTGCGATTGTTGATGGGTTTGATGTTAATGCTCAGTGGTTTGGTGATTCTGTTCAAGAACAAAGCCAAATGGCTGACCATTCAAAAACCCTTACCCTTTTGGCCAACAGTTTCACAAAAATTACGCCAGATACAAAATGCCACCACCCTGCCAGCAATCTTTACCAAAGGCATGCTCTGGGGCTTAATTCCCTGTGGTTTGCTCTATGGCATGTTAATCATTGCGGCCACCACCGCTGATGTTTGGCGTGGTGCCAGCTTTATGCTGTTTTTTGGCTTGGGCACGCTCATTCCTTTGTTGATTTCACAAAACATCATCCGCAAATTATTAAATCAAAACAACCGTTGGTTGCGAGGCTTAACGGGTGGTTTTGTGATTTTCCTCGGCTTATGGATCATGCTTTCACCATCAATCGCTCACCACCTGATACCCGAAAACAACCGCTTTTTCACCGAACTCAGCGCCGTGTTATCAATGTGTATGCCTTGAGGATTCAGATTAATTCACGTCAATCCGACAACATTTGAGTACAATTATTGAACTTTTAACCTGATTGGTGGTTTAAATTCCACAGAGGAGAGTTGCTGAACAACTCGGCCGGCGTACTCGGTTAGGCAGAATATGAAATCATGGCGGTTTGCCGAAGGCAAGAAGCCTTGATGTAATGTTCGAATAGCCGTGAGCGGAGAGCAGGCAATGAAGGTGAGGCGATTTTGCCGAAGGCAAAGAAGCCTGACCAGAATGCCGTAGCTCGTGAATCAGAGAGTGCTAGCCTGAGGTCATAAGCCATACTCGCCGCGGTCGCTTTCAAATCTGTAGGGAACAGATTTGAAAAAAGCCCCAAGAGTATTCCTTATAAAAAAAGCGTTCAATCAAACTGATGGCACATCTTTTATGTCTTTTTTTATATTAAAGTTCTCGGTTTGATTTTTTTGTAATTGCAAAAACAATATAGTCATTTTTTGGGGAATGAATTCCATGCTGGAATTAACTGATATCACTAAGATTTACCAAACGCAGGGCGAAACCATTACGGCTTTGGATCATGTGGATTTATCTATTGCCACTGGCGAGTTTGTAGCGATCATGGGTCGTTCTGGTTCGGGCAAGTCAACCATGTTGAACATTCTGGGCTGTATGGACAAACCCACTTCCGGATCTTATTTACTGGCAGGTCAGGACGTCAGTGCAATGGATGACGATGCCTTGAGCCAAATTCGCAATGACCACATCGGCTTTGTATTTCAGGGCTTTCATTTGTTACCAAGATTGAGTGCATTAGAAAATGTGATGGTGCCTTTGCGTTTTGCGTCGCAAGAAAAACAAAAAAATGGCGAACAACGCGCCAAGGACTTGTTGAACCAAGTGGGTCTGGGTGAACGTATCCACCACATGCCCAATGAAATGTCCGGTGGCCAGATTCAACGGGTGGCAATTGCACGATCTCTGATTAACCAGCCTGCGGTGTTGCTCGCTGATGAGCCCACCGGCAACCTGGACAGCGCCATATCACAACAAATCATTGATCTTCTGTGTTCTTTGAATCAAGCCGGTCAAACCATAGTTATGGTTACCCATGAGCCGGATATTGCGGAAAATGCCGGACGTACCATTAACTTTTTAGACGGGAAAATCATCTCATGAGGAAAGCCATAGTATTATTATTTTTTGTTTCGTGTGCACAGGCTCAGATGTTTACCGGCGTGGTTGAGTCCAGCCAAACCCAAGTGGTCAATATGCCTCAAGTTCGTGGTTGGCAGGGCAAAATCAGCGAAATGGTCGAGGAAGGCACTTTTGTTGAAATCGGCGATTTTTTGGTGCGCATTGATGGCAGCGAAGTGGACAGTACCATTGAAGGAAAAGTTGAACAATTGGACGTGTTCAAGGCCAGTGCCAAACGCGACATGATTCAAATAGACATTGATTTGAACAATGCTCAGCTGGCTTTTGAGAAAGCCAAAGTTGATCAGAAAGTGGCGCAGCTGAAGGCCGATGTGCCAGTGAATTTTATCGGAGAGCTGGAATTTAAAGAGCGCCAATTGGCTTTAAAAACCGCCACCAAAGACCTCAGTGAAGCTGAAAACAAACTCAAAGCAACCCGTCAGAAGAAACAGGAAAAACATCTTGAGGTTGAACTGGGCCTGGAGCAAAAACAAAATGACCTGGCTTACTGGCAAGGCCAACTGGATTCATTAACCATCAAAGCCAAGCAAACGGGCTATGTGATATACGCCGCCCACCCCTGGACTGGCAGTAAATACCAGGTGGGTGATCAGGCCAACAGCGGCATGGAAATCATGAAAGTATCGAAAAAGAAAAACATGAAAGTCAAAGCTTGGGTTAACGCCATCGATATGCCAAAAATTACCAAGGGCAAAGCGGTCAAAGTGTCTTTTGATGCCCTGCCCAATGTTCGAATTAATGGACAAATATCAAGCATGTCTTCGGGTGGCCGTGATAAAAAAGATTGGGGTGATGGTTTGTATTATGAAATTGAGGTCGATTTGCCTAATGCCGATGACATCTCACTGTTGCCAGGCATGAGTGCCTTGATTGATTTAACTGGGGTATGAAATGAAAAAATTCTTGGTGATTTTATTACTGTTTAACCTGTTCCCTGCTTGGGGTGATTTTAACGCCAACGGCGAGTTAAAAGCGTTGGAAACCGACAATTACTCCCCGCCAAAAATACGCCGTATTTGGCAATACACCATCGCTTTTATGGCTCCTGATGGTAGCCAGGTCAATCCTGGCCAACCCGTGTTGATGTTCAAAACCGATCAACTCAATGAGCGATTGTTGGATAAACAAGGCGAATTGAACATCAAACAATCCGAACTCAAACAAACTGAGGTCAGCAAGATAGAAACTTTGCAAAATAAGGACTTGGCCGTTGAAGAAAAGAAGATGTTGTTGGACAAAGCCCAGCGCAAGGCGGAGTTACCCAAAAGCGTGATTGCCCTCAATGAATACGAAGAAAACCAGCTCAAAAATGAGTTGGCACATCTGGAATACCAACATGCGCTTGATGACAGGGGTTTAACCGAAGAAAAACTCAACACTGAGATAGATATTCTTAAAGCCAATATTGCCAAGCTATCTGCCGAAGTCGAAGAGTTGAATAATTCCATCAAAAGGATGCGCATCATGTCTAAACGCAAAGGTATTGTGATGCATCAAACCGACTGGAATAACAATAAATTTGCTGTTGGCGACTCTGTTTGGGGTGGCGCTCGGGTAACCGAAGTGGCCGATTTGGAACAAATCATTGCCCAATTGGAAATCAAGGAAAATGACATGTCACGAGTCAGTGAGGGTCAAAAAGTCAAATTTACCTTAGATGCCTATCCAGACATGGAATTTTCCGGAACCATTGAATCCTTGTCCAAAGTGGTACGCACCAAATCCAAAAACCAACCCTCTAAGATTTTGGATGCCACTGTGTCAATCGATGAATTAAACCTTGAAATCATGCGTCCTGGTATGAGTATCAAAGCAACCATATTGGCAGAATAACCATGAAAAAACCCATCCTAGTTTTGACCATCAGCCTATTAACTGCCTGCGCCAGTGAAGAAAAATCTTCCACACCAGTCATCACTGTGACGGAGGATCAAGTGGTGTTTGAAATCCATGCTGAAGGCGAATTGGAAGCAGTCAAATCAACCCCCATCACCACACCAGCAGCTTCTCGACGACCGCAAACGCTGGCCTGGATTGCGCCACAGTTTTCCAATGTCAAGGAAGGTGAAGTGGTGGCCAAATTCGATGGCAGTAATTTTCAACTTGAAGTGGACGAAACTGAATTTGAAATCCAGAAAATCATGTATTCGATGATGGACAAAGACCGTGAAATTGAGAACAGCAAGTTCAGTTTTGGAGCTGAAGCAGAAGTCATTGATTACGAATACGAACTGGCCAAACAATTCAACATCGACGACCCTTTGTTGTACACCAAAATTGAAATGATTGAGGCCGGTGACAATGAAGACTTCCTTAAAGCCAAAGCCGATCATATTGATAAAGTGGAAGAAAATTTTGAAGAAAAGTCCGCATCTGAAAAAGCTGTACTGGAAAGCTCAAAACAAAAACAAGTGGCCAAACTGGAAATGAACTCAGCCAGCCTCAGCGCGCTGGAAATCAGGGCACCACATGATGGTTTGTTCGTGCTTGAGCCCAGCTGGGACGGCTCTTTACCCGAACCCGGTAAGTCAGTTTTCCCGGGGGCCAAGTTGGCCAAATTACCCGATTTGAGTGAAATGCAGGCCAAGATTTATGTACCAGAGGTTGAAGCCATTGGTATCAAAGAAGGTGTGGCTGTAACCGTTTCTTTGCATGCTTTTCCAGATACAATCATTGAAGGGAAAGTCAGTTCAATCAGTAAAACAGCGCAACCCAAAGAGCGCGATAATCCGGTTAAATATTTCACAGTAACGGTATCACTTGATGCCAATAACAACGAAAACCTGAAACCAGGCCAAAGACTGGATGCCAGCATTCGGGTGATAGAACAGGACCAAGGTCTGGCCGTACCGATTCAAACGGTGTTCCGCGAGCAGGAGCGTACCTGGGTATTTGTGCAAAGAGGCAACGAATTTGCCCAACAGGATGTCACCACCGGCTTTTGCAGTTCCAGCTTGTGCACCATAGAAGCAGGCTTGGCAGACGGTGATGTCATCGCATTAAGCCAACCGGTAGGCGTGGTTGCGGAGGGCCGACCATGAACACATTAGGTATCAATTTAAGGCACGCGATTTCCGAAATGATGCACCACAAACTGCGCACGCTACTGACCCTGTTGGGCATGGTGTTTGGCGTGGGTGCGGTGATTGCCATGTTGAGCATCGGTGAAGGCGCACAAGCCGAGGCCACCCGTTTGATTGAAAAAATGGGCTTGCGTAATCTGGTGATTGAGGAAAAAACCTTTGATCAGGAAACTTTGAAAGAAGTTAGAGAAGACACGCTCGGATTATCGATGAATGATGTGCGCGCCCTGCAGGACAGCCTGCCATTTGTCGAACAAACCTGTGGCGAAAAAACCATCAAAACCTGGAGCCTGTTTTCAGTCAATGCCAATTCTGATGGCGCGGTCAAAGCCATATCCCCCAGTTGTTTTGCCATGGCCAACCTTGAAGTGGCCTCTGGCCGTTTGTTTGATGAAACAGACAACAAGGACTTCTCACAAGTGGCCGTCATTGGCTCAGAAGCTGCTGAACAGCTGTTTCCGGAGGGTAATGCTTTGGGTGAGCGCATCAAAGTCAATCACCTGTGGGTTCAAGTGGTCGGTATTTTGCGCAAAGACGAATTGTCCAAAGATGAAATACAAGGCATCAAACTCGGCGCCGAGCACAACCAGATTTTTATTCCTGTTGAAACTGCCTTCAAACGTCTGAAATTGGAAATGCTGGAAAGTCAGCTGGACACCATCCGCGTTGGCATCGATGAAAGCATCAAACCACAACTGGCCTCTGTTGCCATCGATCGCTTACTCAAACGTCGCCATGGTAACATTGATGACTACCAAATCATCGTGCCGGCCTCACTGCTTAACCAACAAAACCAGACCCAGCAAATTTTTACCATCGTGATGTCCAGCATTGCCGGTATTTCACTTTTAGTAGGTGGCATCGGCATCATGAACATCATGCTGGCCACGGTACTTGAGAGAACCAAGGAAATCGGCTTGCTGCGTGCCCTGGGTGCTCGCAAAGTAGACATCAAAAACCAATTCCTGATAGAAAGCGCCACCATCGCTGCGTTCGGTGCAATCCTCGGTATCGTCATGGGTGTTATCCTGTCGTTCCTGATTCAATCACTCGCCAGTTGGCCGGTCGCCTGGAGCCTGTTTTCTATCATCTTGGCTGTTGGTGTTTGTTTATTGACCGGTATAGCCTTCGGCTACTACCCCGCCAAACAAGCCGCCGAACTCGATCCGATTCAAGCTTTGCAAAAAAATTAAGTTCTGTTCAATACTGCCTCGATATTAGATTCAATATCGGGATAATCCGGGTCAATCAAGTTGGCAATCCAGCCGTGGTATAGTTTGCTGTCTTGTTTGATTTTATCTATGGTGAGCAGGCTGTGGTTGATACAGCCGAGGCCGATGCGGGCGATCATGATGATGGGCAGGTTGATGGCATTGGCCAGGTCTTTAAGCATCAAATCATCTGTAAGTGGCACACACCAGCCACCAACACCTTCCACCAAAACCCGGTCGTATTGCTGAAACATTTGTTGAAATAACTGCACACATTGTTCCAAATCAAACTCACCGTTCACATCAGCAATGTGTGGCGAAGCAGGAAGTTCAAAAGTGAATGGGTTGATTTCTGCCAATGGTTGTCCGGTGACTTTGGCCAATTCCATGGCATCTTCACTCACCAAATGACCTTCCTGCCAGATGGCGCCCGAAGCGATGGGTTTGAAAGCGCCTACTGAAAAGCCCTGATCTTTCCATGCCTGTAAAATCTGACAAGAAACATAGGTTTTACCGGCATCGGTATCTGTGGCGGTGACAAAACAGCTTGGAATGTCTTTATAGTCTTTAATCAGCATGGTTTGCTAACATCTTTGCCAGTTGTTCATATTGCGAAACAGTGATGGTTTCCGGCCTTTGCCCCGGATCAATACCACAGCTTTGCAGCTGTTCGTCTGAGATGATTTTTTTCAGGTTGTTTCGAATGGTTTTGCGGCGCATGGCAAAGGCTTGCTTGACCAAACTTTCCAGCACCGGTAATGACACCTCAGTTGCGTTTTCCCGAGGAATCAATTGCACGATTTGGGAATCAACTTTGGGTTGAGGAATAAAGGCGGTGGGCGGAATGTCCAAATGACTGGAACATGTAAATTGATGTTGTAACATCACTGACAACCGGCCAAACAGTTTTTGACCCGGTTGTGCACAGATGCGTTGTACCACTTCTTTTTGCAACATGAATACCATCTGTTTAATTTCTGTGTGCTGGTACAACATGCTGATGAGCAATGGTGATGAAATGTTGTAGGGTAAATTGCCTACAACTTTAAATGGACCATTATTTAATTTGAGCTTCAACGCATCCAGATGATGGATTTGCACATTGTCATGTTGGCCAAATTGTTGCTGTAACAAAGGAATCAAGTCGGTATCCAATTCAATCAACTGGAGGTCAGCACCACTGGCTTGCAAATATTGGGTGATGGCGCCTTGGCCTGGGCCAATCTCAATGATTTTCTCACCGGCTTGTGGATGGATGATTTTTACGATGTTGTTGATGATACCTTCATCCTGTAGAAAATTTTGTCCTAATGATTTTTTGGCTCTCATGGTTGATTTGTCCTGGCTACACAGTCTTTGGCCAGCCTGATTGCTGCACGCAGACTGCCAGCATCAGCCAAGCCCTTGCCAGCAATGTCCAATGCCGTGCCATGATCGACACTGGTGCGAATAATTGGCAATCCCAGGGTGATGTTGACCGACTCGCCAAACCCGGCATATTTTAATGGCGCCAGACCCTGGTCATGGTACATGGCTAAAATCGCATCATATTGTTTTACTTTATTGGGCGTAAACAGGGTATCTGCTGGAATGGGGCCAATTAAATCCAATTCTTCATCTCGCAAATCGTTTAACGCCGGAATGATGGTATCCAGTTCTTCTCTACCCAAATGGCCATCTTCTCCGGCATGCGGATTAAGACCGCAAACACCTATTTTAGGTTGTTCAATGCCAAATTTACTTCGTAAATCGTGGTGTAATATCCTACTGACTTGTTTGATGTTTGTATCGGTTATATGTGCAGAAACATCCTTCAAAGGCAAATGCGTGGTCACCAATGCCACTCGCATCGCCTGATTCAGTAACATCATCACCACTTTTGGGGTATCGGTAAGTTCTGCGAGGTATTCAGTATGACCTGAAAAGGCAATGCCTGCATCATTGATAATACCTTTGTGGATGGGACAAGTGACCATCGCCTGGTATTCACCACTCAGGCAACCCAAAGCAGCTGTTTTGATGGTCTCTAGCACATAACGCGCATTGGCCACATTCAATTGCCCCAAATTAGCCGGTTTGGCCAAAGGCACATGCTTGATTGGTATATCATCAGCTTGTGGGATGTTTTGTTGAATCAGCTGTTGATCACCAACTAAAACACAGTTTGACAGTTCATTGGTGGCTGCTAATTGAGCCACCAACTCGACACCAATGCCTGCAGGTTCTCCTAAAGTAATGGCAATCATTGGTGTCAAAAAATAGTCAGGATGGTTTGTTTAAATCCGGATGTCAACGTAAGCTTCACCACGAATTTCTCGAATCCATGACTCGATTAATTCCTGAACTTTTCTTTCTCTGATGGCATTAGAAGCTTGCGTTCGTTTGAATTCCTCGGTCACGTCGGCTTCTTTTTTACCGAGGAATTTAATGATGTGCCAGCCTGCTTCGGTTTGGAATGGGCTGGACATATCCCCCACCTCAAGGCTTTTCAGCACGTCGGCCATGCGTGGTCCAAACTTATTGATTTCAAACCAACCCATATCACCACCCAAAGGGGCCGAACTGTGATCATCTGAATGTTCTTCAGCAATCTTGGAGAAATCTTCACCGGCCAAAATCTTATCGTACAAATTATTGATGATGCTCATACCATCTTTGGGAGACACCACTTGATTGGTTTCAACCATGATGTGTAGCATGTTGTACTGATCCTGGGTTTTGATGGTGTTGCTTTTCTTACCCAATAATTTCAGGATATGAAAACCACTTGGAGATCGGATTGGATGGGTCACTTCACCTTCTGCCATGGTATTGACCTGGTCTGCAAACAAAGGCGGTAACTGATTCACCGGACGCCAACCCAAACGACCGCCTTCCAAAGCTTTTTGACCATCTGAAAACTGGGTGGCCAAAACCGCAAAGTTTTCACCAGCCTGAATTCGATCATAAAGTTCCTCTGCTTCTTTGCTGGCAGCTTCTGTGGCTGCTGCATCATTTTCACTGCTGGTGGCGATTAAAATATGCTGTAATTCCACCTCACCCTGATCCAGTTCATTATCGGCCAGGAACAAATCAATTTCGTGGTCACTGATTTTCACATTAGAGTTGGCATAAGCATAACGAACCCTTTCAGCTTGCATATCCCGGCGCATGTCGCGACGAAATTCGGCAAAATCAAAACCATCTTTTTCTATGGTTTGTTGCATCTGACTCAAAGTCAAACCATTTTGCTGTGCAATGTTACTCAAAGCCGCATCCAATTCACCATCAGAAATTCTGATACCGACCTGTTCAGCACGGTCTATCTGAATTTGTTGCACAATCATGCGTTCCAGCACCTGTCGATTCAACACATCAGCCGGAGGCACCTGATTACCGGTTGATTCAATTTGTTGTTTGATGGACGAAACTGAGCGTTCCAGTTCTGATTTCATGATGACGGTTTCATCAACAACAGCGACAATTTCATCGAGTAATTCCTGAGCCATAATCGGCGTGGTTGATAACATTAACAACATCATGATGTATTTCATGTTCTTTCTCATATTAAAAGGCCTCTTGGTATCCTGCTATGGTTTGTTTCAATATACGTCTTGGGTTTCTGCCTATTGAACCCAAGCCGTTTAATTGTATTTCGGCATAAATGCCATTGTTCGATTGACCCAATTCATCGGTCAAATAATGCCTCGCCATCAGGCGAAATGCCCAACAACAATTTTTCCTTTCATACCCAAACAACGCCTCAATGGTTTTGTTGTCCCGGGTTGAATAATTCCAGCGAGCAATCAATCGGTGCTGATCCTTGATGGGTATGACAAAAGACGTGTCAAACTGTTCCAATTGATTACGACGAAAACGGTAAGCAAAATTGAACACACTGTTGTCAGCACCTTTTCTTTGTACCCTGAACAAACCCCTTTCAATTTCGGACTGTTGTTGGTCGTAATGCAAACTCAGTCCTGCATTCCAGTATCGCGTCAGGAAGTGATTGTATTCAATGATTAATGGAGATTTCGTTAAATCTTCCGGCTGATTGTTGATTTGTACCTGTTGATCATCAAAATATTTGATTTGACCCAAAGTGAGGTTCCACAATTCATCACCGGATTGGTTGAAACTGCGATGGGTCAAAGCGGCTGAAACCTGATTCATGTCTGATTGTCGGTCAGCCCCAGAAAAACGATTGGTTTGGAATAACATGGCGGCACCAAAGGTTAACTCTCTGCTGTCAAAAATTGGAATATCGCTCTGATTACGATCTGGCGCATAGACATAGAATAGTCTGGGTTCCAAAGTCCGGAAGCCGCCATCGGCCAATGATTTTTCAAAAGTCAGGCCGGTATCAAAAGAAGCAATTGGTAAATTTCGATTGAGGTCAGTACGGTTGTCATCAAACTGATAATGGGTGCTGCGATATTGCAGTTTAGGCTTGATAAAACCCCAGGCATTTGACCATTGTTTCTCCACCCAGGGCGTAACGTCACTGCGCCAGGCACCCACTGCATCCTCTTTGTAAAAATTAACCAGTTCTGAATTGATACCATAACTGAATTGTTTGGCGTAGTTGTATTCAAACCAGTTAAAATCAATTTCAGGCAGGGTTTGATAGGGTTCGGTTGCTGGTGTGATGGTTTGACTCAGCACTTGATAATCATTGACTCCGGCAAAAAATTGCCAATTGGCGCCGACACCCTGAAAGTTGATGGTGCTTTTCAGGTATGGTGTCGAAGTAATGAACGAACTGGAGGCAAAGTCTTCGTAATATTGTGAATCAGTCACGTGTTTCAGGTGACTGTTAAAACGCCAGTTTTTACCAACCCTTGTTTGGTGCGTGTAATCAATCAACCCACGATCACTGTTTCTCAAATCATCATCGGGTAAATAAAACCCTTCAAATTCACCCCGGCTGTTCGGGCTGAGGTATCGAAACTCAGCACCCAGCATCAAACCATGCTCTTGTAAATAGCGTGGTGTCAAAGTGGCATCCATTTGTGGTGCAATGTTGATGTAATAAGGAATCGATAAATCAATACCCGTATTGTTTGAATAAGAAAACCCAGGAATCAACAAACCAGTTCGGCGATCATTATTCAATGGTAATTTCGCCCATGGTAAATACAAAATCGGCACATCCTTGAACCGCAAACTGACTCCTTTGAAAGTACCCATCCCTTCTTCATGGTCTAACTTCGCTGACTTGGCCACAATTTCCCAGTCCCTTTGTTCCGGTGAACAGGTTGAAAAAGTCATGCGATTCAATTCTGACTGTTGCTCGCTCAGAAACAAACGGTCAGCACCTCCATTGATCTCTGAATCTCGTATGAAATAATCAACTTCTTTCAATTCGGCGGTCAAATTGATGGAGTTGAATTCAGCGTGTCGTGCTGAAATGCGTTGGTCATTGTTTTGCAGCAGTACGCCACCTTGAGTATCAAAAATCTGTTTCGCCTGATGATAATAAATTTCCGGTGTTAACAAGCGCATGTCCTGTTGCATGATACAGACATCACCACTGAGTAAATACTCGCCTTCACCAACCACTTTTGAATGATTGGCCAACAGGTTTATTTTTCCACCCTCAACTTCTTGGGTTAAACATTGTTGCTGTGCAGTAGTTAACTTGACATCCACAGCCGGACACTCAGACAAATCAGCCTGGATTTGAAATGTAAATAAGGAAAGTATGCATCCACAAAGGGAAAATGGTTTTTTTATATGTATCAAATTTTTCTCAACAATCCAGACTTTCAAATTAACTTCTGTTACTTTGTCCTCACCAGTTGCGTTAAGTCGGTTGGTGAGCGAAGCGATCAGAGGCTTAACGCAATTTATTATTAGAAATGTTCGAAGCGACCGCTTTCATTTTTGGCAACAAAAGTGAAAAAAGTCCCAGGAACATTCCTTAAAATGTAAACTTTTATAATATCTGTTTTACATTCTGAATCGGCTATTTTAATATGGTTAAAGGAAAATGTCCTCATAGGATATTTATTTTTGTTTTGTGGTTGCAAAGATTGATTGATCAAGTAACAGCCACCTGAATAGAGAGAGTACATAAAGATGGCAGGAAAATTTGAAATGTCCAAAGGTAAAGATGGTAAAGATTATTTTGTTTTGAAAGCAGGTAACGGCGAAGTGATTTTACAATCTCAAGGTTACAGTTCAGCTTCTGGTTGTGAAAATGGCATCGAGTCAGTCAAAACCAATGCTGCTGATGAATCAAAGTTTGAGTGCAGAGAAGCCAAAGACGGCCGCACTTATTTTATATTGAAAGCCAATAACGGTCAGGAAATTGGCAGATCTCAAATGTACAAAACCGACAGTGGTTGTAAAAACGGCATGGCATCAGTGGCTAAAAATGCGGCCGACGCCACAGTTGTTGATAACAGATAAAGTCAATTAGCAAAAATAACTATAAGTAAGGGCGCTTTTTAGATAAAGTGTCCTTTTTTTTGACCGGAAATAATGATGAGCTGGTATGAAAACAACAAAATGTGGGAAATCTTTTACGATTGCATGTTTGATGCGGAAAGTTTTCAACTCGCAATTGAACAATGCCAACACATTGTAGAGTTGCTAGGTCAACCCATCAATTCGGTGCTTGATTTGGCATGTGGTCCAGGTCGCCATTTAATCGGCTTTGCAAAACTCGATTTGGAAGTGACTGGTGTCGACTTAAGTGGTTTCCTACTGAATCAGGCAGCCAATCTCATTGACCAGCAAGGACTATCAGCCAATTTGGTACACAGTGATTTATTGAAATATCAGCCCGGACAGAAATTTGACCTGATTACCAACTTGTTCACATCATTCGGCTATTACCCCAAACCGGCAGATAACCAAAAAGTGCTGGATAATGCTTATCAATGGTTAAACCCGGGCGGCACATTCATCATTGATACTTTTGGTAAAGAACAGGTGGCGCATGCCATTGAACCTGTACATTGCACTGAATACGATAATGGTGATGTGCGTTTCGAACGGCCTTTATTGATTGAAAACATGAGTGTATATGCCAATGAATGGATTCTGGTCCGCGGCGACAAGGCTTTTCGCTGGGAATATGAGCATTTTGTTTACACGCCTGTTGAATTGACCACCATGCTCAAACAAGCTGGTTTCAAAGACATTGAAATTTATGGCTCATTGACCAAGGATGACTACGATTTAAATGCCGAACGGTTGGTAGCCGTAGCCAGAAAATAACCGGAGCCAACAATTGGCCCCGGTATGTCTGATTAATCTGCTTTGACTTGGTGCAAATATACGTCGGTTTGCGGATATGGGAAGTTACAACCACCAGCCTCAAGATTGGCTTTCAACTGCTCCAACAAGTCTCCATAAACAGTCCAGTAGTCATCGGAATTACACCAGGGTCTGACTGCAAAATTGATGCTGGAATCAGCCAATTCCAACAGCATGATGGTAGGTGCTGGATCATTGAGCACCAAATCATGGGACGTCACCGTTTCATGAATAATGTTTTTCGCAGTTTTGATGTCATCGTCATAACTGACACCTATCACCAAATCAACACGTCGCGTTGCCTGCGAGCTGAAATTGGTGATGACATCGGCAGTGATTTGCCCATTGGGCACAATCATTTCCTTGTTATCCGGCGTGTTGATGATGGTACTGAAAATTCTGATTTCCTTAACCTTACCGGTTTTCCCAGCCACTTCAACCACATCGCCTAACTTGAATGGTCTGAACAAAACCAACATCACACCTGAAGCAAAGTTCGATAAAGAGTCCTTCAAAGCCAAACCAATGGCCAAACCAGCTGCACCCATAACAGCAATCAGCGAAGTGGTTTGTACGCCCAATTGGCCCAGAGCCATGATGACAACAGCCGCTAAAATCACATAATAGACCAGGTTCCTTAAAAAATTCACCAGGATTGGATCATTGCCCGTTTTACTTAAGCCCTTGGCGGTTAAATTTGACATCCACCTGGCAATTTTTCGACCAATCCAGAATATCAACAAAGCCAAAACCAGGCCTTTTAACATGCCTATCAAGGCTTCCGGGTTATTGAAAAAATCAACGAAGTAGTTTTTCATTTGATCCAAAAAAGACACTTGCTTATCTTCCATAGCTGTACTCACTGAATTAAAAAAGGCATTGTACCAAATCAATTTTTTTGTTTTTGTTAATTATGGTTAAACCAGCCAGTCTGTGGTTTGATGGTTGCCAAATCAAACGGTTCGAAGGATGAATTTCTGAATATTAAAGTCGGCTGAGCCCCGTCGAAGCCTCTTTCAGGCTGGCAACAACATTCCAATTCCATTCTTCCAATGCCCGGCACATAGACGTTAAAGGCGGCCGAACACTTCGTCAGTCTCAGTATGCCACCTTTGAAGCCAGCCCCAAATTGACTGCTACTTTCAGATTCTACACTTCGACAAGCTCAGTGTGCTTGAGAGATAATTCGGCTGAGCACTTCGACGAACTCAGCATAGCAATTGTCGAAGCCTCAATTTGACTGGCAAAAACTACGGAGATTAGACTGATTGCAAAAATTCCAGGGTCATTTGTTTGGCCTGTTTATTGCGCAACAAGCCAAAGTGATTGCTGTGTATGGTTTGGTGATAATTAATCCAGTCAGCTTCGGTTTCGTCAACGGCCACAGTGCCATCACTGACCCCCATATGACGTTCAATAAAGCGACCCATGCCATACGGTGAAGTGCCAGCAATCATCATCACCGGTCGATCTGATTCAGGATTGGTGATACCAACAGTTAAAGGCTCTGTGGCATGTTTCAACAAACCTTTGTGCCAACCCATCTTTTCCAGTTTTTTGGCCACTTTTGAACCATTAACTGGCGAACCCAACATCAGTAATTTTCCTGGTTTATTGATTTTGGGCAAAGCACGCATGGTTAAGATGCCACCCATGGAATGAACCACCAGATGTACAGTGGACTCTGTTCTGGAGTTGACAAAGGCGGTCAGTTGCATGGTACTCAGCTCAAAAGGTTGCTTGGTGGTTTTGTAGCCAAAGGAGTAAACTTTGTACCCTTGCTTGCTTAAAAAACGCCGATAAGAAGCCCAGGTCCACTTTTTCATCCATAAGCCATGAACCAATACGACGGCTTCTTGAGGCTGCTCATTATATTGATCAGAGCGTCCTCTAAACTGTTCAGTTTGTTCAGTCATCTTCCTCCGGCTCAATCACCTGAATATGCACATCAGCCAACTGATCAGCATCGATGTTTGAGGGAGCACTGGTCAATGGACAATGACCGCTGGATGTTTTAGGGAAGGCAATCACTTCACGGATAGAGTCTTCACCACACATCAACGCGGCCATGCGATCTACACCAAAGGCAATGCCACCGTGAGGAGGACAGCCAAATTGTAAAGCCTCCAACAAAAAACCAAACTTTTCTTCAGCTTGTTGCTCACTGATACCCAATAATTCCAATACCGATGACTGCATTTGCTGGTCATGAATACGAATTGAACCGCCACCCAATTCCACACCATTCATCACCATGTCATAACCTTTTGACAAAGCTTCGCCCGGGTTGTTTTTCAATTCATCAACTGTGCCAGTTGGTGCGGTGAAAGGATGATGCAAGGCATCCCAGCGATTTTCGTCATCGTTGTATTCAAACATCGGGAAGTCTACCACCCAAAGCGGTTGCCATCCAGCTGCCACTCGACCCAAATCCTGACCGACTTTTAAGCGCAAAGCACCCATAAACTGGGACACTTCATTGTAATTACCAGCGCCAAAGAACAGCAAATCACCATCCTCTGCTGCTGTGGCAGACAAAATACCTGCCAACGCGTCATCGCTGAGGAATTTAACAATCGGCGATTGCAAGCCTTCTTTACCAGCGGCTTTGTCATTGACTTTAATCCAGGCCAAACCGCGCGCACCAAAACGTCTGGCATACGGTTCATACTCATCGATTTGTTTGCGGGTGAAAGTGGCACCACCTTGTGGCACTTTCAACACGGCCACGCGACCAGCCGGATCATTGGCCGGTGCAGAGAACACTTTAAACTCAGAATCCTTGACGGCATCGGCCACATCCACCAATTCCAAATCAATGCGCAAATCAGGTTTGTCAGATCCATAACGGCGCATGGCTTCCGCATAGGTCATGCGCGGAAAAGGATTGGCCAACTCGACATCCAATACTTCCTTGAAAGTTTCGCGAATCAGGTTTTCTGCCATTTGCAACACATCTTCCTGTTCCACAAAGGCCATTTCGATATCCAACTGGGTGAATTCAGGCTGGCGATCAGCACGCAAATCCTCATCACGAAAACATCGTGCGATTTGATAATATCGATCCATCCCTGACATCATCAACAGTTGTTTGAATAACTGTGGTGATTGTGGCATTGCATAAAATTGACCGGCATTCATGCGTGAAGGCACCAAAAAGTCTCGCGCACCTTCAGGTGTGGCTTTGGTCAAAACCGGTGTTTCGATGTCAAGAAAATCACGTTGGTGTAAATGATTGCGTAATGCATGGGTTAATTGGGAGCGCAAACGCATGTTGTGTTGCATGTTGTCACGACGCAAATCCAGATAACGGTATTGCAAGCGGATGTTCTCACCCGGATTTTCATCCAGCATAAATGGTAATGGCTTGGAAGGGTTCAATACCTGATAGGTATCCACCACCACTTCAATTTTTCCCGTAGCCAATTTATCATTGTTTTGCCCTTCCGGACGGTTTCTGACCGTTCCGGTTACACGCAAACAGTATTCATACCTGGCATCATCAGCGATTTTAAAAGCTGCTTCATTGTCAGGTTCTACCACCACTTGCACCAAACCGGTGTGGTCGCGTAAATCGATAAAAATGACACCGCCATGGTCACGTCGGTTACCGACCCAACCACACACTTCCACTTGTTGATTCAGGTATTTTTCCGTGACCTGTCCACAAAATTCATTCCGCATGACGTTTTAACCTTGATGTTTCGAGATCTTGACTCAAGTCTCGTTTGTAAAAAGTTGGCAATTTTACCTTAATAAACCTTGAGTAATACACCTATTTATGGCTTAAAAGCTGTATTTATGGCGAATAAAAAGTGAAGTGCTTCACAAAATATACTTTTTCGGGTTAAGCTGATATTCAAGCCCTGTATATACAATGTAAAGTTCGAAATAGAAATTTAGTTTGCGGGTGTGAAAGTCATGGCAGAAAATACAATGAAGAAAAAATTTGGTCATTATGAAGTCGTCTCAGAATTGGGCCGAGGCGGCATGGGTGTGGTTTACAAAGCTTGGGAACCCTCATTAAACAGACATGTTGCTATTAAGGCACTGGGTGAACACTTACTGGGCGATGAAGGCCTGATTGAACGTTTTACCCGTGAAGCCAAAAGCATGGCGGCCATCAACCACCCGAATGTGATTCAGGTGTTTTACATTGGCAAAGAAGAAGGGCAACCGTTTTTTGCCATGGAATTTATTGAAGGTCAATCTTTGGATGATTTGTTGCGCGGCAATAATGTGCTGACAGTACCTCATGCCAAGGAAATTTTGCGCCAGGCATGTGCCGGATTGGCTGTCGCACATGACCAGGATCTTGTTCATCGCGACATCAAACCCGCCAACCTGATGATTTGTAACGATGGCACAGTTAAAGTTGTGGATTTTGGTATTGCCCAAACCCGTGAATATGGTGACAAATTAACCAATACTGGTGAGTTTGTCGGTACACCTGGGTACCTGTCACCTGAAGTTTGTACCGGTAAAGAAGTGGATGCACGCTCTGATATTTTTGCCCTTGGCATTGTGTTTTATGAAATGCTGGCCGGTAAAGTGCCCTTTGAAAATGACAGTCCCTTGGGCTTGATGCTTGAAGTGGTACAAGCCGATATTCCGGATATTCGTGCGATCAATAAAAAAGTGGACAAAAAAACCAGTTACATTCTGGAAAAAATGATTGCCAAAAACCCCGATGAGCGTTGTCAGTCTTGCCAGGAGATCATGAAGTTATTGGGACCATCAACCATCGAATTGAGCCTGGCAGACATCAAACAACAAGCCATCTCGGTCAAGCCTGAGAAAAAACCTGCCAATATTTCTCAACAAGTCACCATGCAATCAGCCACTGTTGACACCGTGGTACCAAGTACCCGAACGAAAAAATCCAATAAGGCCGTTTGGGCGGTGATGGCTTTGGCTGCTGCCGTTGGTGTCGGTGCCATTGGCATCCATGAAGGGTTTATTCCCAATCCTTTCAAAAAAGACGATTATCAGGCCATGACCTTGCTGGGTGATGACAGCGAAAACATGGAATTACAAGATGTGAAACTAAAATCAAAACAGGAGCTGGCACAAATCAGCGAAGATATGAATGCTCAATTAGACAATGAGACCAACACTGATTCAACACCCTCCAATATCGAGAGTATTGTAGATGATGGAAACAGCACAAAAGGTACTGAAGTTGCCCTTCAAGCTGGCAAGCATAGTGATAACTCACCTATCAGCAACGACCCAAACTTAAAAAATGTGTCGGCAGCCAATGTACAACCTGAAGCCATTGATCAAAATAAAATCAACAATCAACAACCACAATTAAATGAAACCACCATGGCAGCGGTTGAGCACAACACATCACAAGTCAACAACACAGCCGAACAGTTTATCGAGCAAAAAACCACACCGGTGGTGCGCAAACCCAAAGTGGTCAAAAAAGACAAAGGGATTGCTGTGTTGGTGTTTGGCGATCCAGCGGTGGCCAACCCCATCGAAAAAATTCTTGAAGCCGAATTGAAAAAAGACAACATCAAAGTGCTGAACGAACAATTTGTTCCCGGTTTGTCACAAGTGATGTCTCACGGTGTGGATTTGGCAGCCATCAAAGAAAAACTCGATGCCTATGGCGGCCAAGCCATGATCATTGCCAATGTTAACCATGTGGGACAGCAAACGCTTGAATACTATGGTCGCCAATCATTGCTGAATAATGCCCAGCTGGATGTGGACAGTTATGATCTGGCCACGGGAGATTCAATTGGTACTGGCTATGGCGCTGAACTCAGCTACACCAGTTTGAATGCCACCGAAAATGCGCAAGAAGCGGTTATGGGTTTTGTCGATCGTTTAAAACGCGACCTGAAAAACCGCAAGTAATGGTAAATTTCGTCATTGCCCGGCTTGAACGCACTACTGCAGGTTAAAATATTGAATTAAGTTATAAAAAAAACCGTCACTCCTGCGAAGGCAGGAGTCCTGTAGAAAAAAACCATATAGTTTGCTTAAAGAAGATTCCAGCCTTCGCTGGAATGACGCAAACGGACATTTTGAAGTTTCTCCGGACAGCAGTGGGCTTGACCGGGCGATCCATTTTTAAATAACCGAATTAATTTTAGTTGTGAAACCCAAAAGAATTCTGCTGCTTTCGGCTTATGATGCGCATTCCCACCGTTACTGGCACCAGCAATTGGTCGCCATGTTTCCGCATCATGACTGGCAAATACTGAGTTTGAAAGAACGCTATTTTTCCTGGCGCATGGGCGGTAATGCCCTGAGTTTTCAGGCACAATTTGATCAGCAACTAAAACAGCCCTATGACTTGTTGATTGCCACCTCTATGGCAGATTTGAGTACCTTACGCAGTTTTTATCCTAACCTGACCCAAGTGCCCAATTTGTTGTACTTCCATGAAAACCAGTTTGCCTACCCGGAAAACAACCAGCAACAGGGCCTGCTGGAAATTCAATTAAAAAGTATTTTATCGGCCTGCTCGGCTGACCAGATGGCTTTTAATTCAAACTATAACCAGCAAACATTTCTCAATGGCGTCAAATCTTTGGTCGAAAAAATGCCCGATGGCATTCCAAATAACCTGATTAACGAATTAGCCAACAAATCCAGCATCATACCTGTACCGATCAGGCCTGACTGCATTGTTAAGAAACACAAAAATGATGCTAAGCCAGAACAACTTCAAGTGGTGTGGAATCACCGCTGGGAACATGACAAAGGGCCAGAAACCTTACTTGAATTGTTGAAATTATGCCAGAACGATGAACACATCAAATTCCATATCATAGGCCAACAATTCCGACAAATGCCACAAGCATTACAGCAAATCCAGAAGCAACATCAACAACAATGCCTAAACCTTGGCTTTATAGAATCCAGGTCCACATACATTGAAATTCTGCAAAAGGCAGATGTGGTTTTATCAACCGCATACCACGACTTTCAGGGCATCGCCATGCTGGAAGCTGTGGCTTGTGGTTGCTTGCCCATCGCTCCCAATCGTTTGGTTTATCTCGAACTATATCCGCAAGCAAATTTATATCCAAACAATCCCGAAAACCCACAAAAAGAAGCGGTTGCCATCTATGAGTTACTAAAAAATCCGCAACAACTTAAACAAGTAACAGTTGATGCAAACTGGACAGAATTAAAGTCAAAATATAAGCGTTGGCTTGACTAAGTAGTTTGCTGCAACCAATCAGTGGACTAAAGTCCACTACCCTGTCACTTTTTTTGGGTAGCCGACTTTTTTGAGCGCCGTTTGGTTATCTAACCAGACTGTGAAACCCA
>JAUHXW010000281.1 GCA_030426705.1 Gammaproteobacteria bacterium | reverse complement strand
TCTGGCCAGACAATTACTGATCAAAGCCATGAAGGAGGCATGATATGGATTTGAATTTACACAATAAAACAGCCTGGGTTTGTGGTTCGACGCAAGGTATGGGTTTAAGTATTGCCAAACAATTGGCAGAACAAGGTGCCACTGTGGTGCTGTTGGCGCGGAATACAGAGAAATTGCAAGAGGTCATAAAAACCTTATCAACCACAGCCAATCAACAGCATCGATATATTGTGGCCGATTTTGCCAATCCCGAACAATTACGTATGGCTGTTGAATCGCACCAACAATCACATCCAGAAGTACATATTTTGGTTAATAACACCGGCGGCCCAGCTCCTGGTCTGGCCAAAGATGCCCAAGTTGAAGACTTTCAAGCGGCATTCAACCAACATTTGATTTGTAACCAAATTCTGGCGCAATCGGCTGTACCTGCCATGCAAGCAGCACAATATGGCCGCATCATCAATGTGATTTCAACTTCGGTGAAGCAACCACTACCGAACCTGGGCGTTTCCAACACAGTCCGCGGCGCAGTGGCCAGTTGGGCCAAAACCCTGGCCAATGAATTGGGACAATATAACATAACGGTCAACAATGTCTTACCCGGTGCCACCGAAACCACACGCTTGTCAGCCATCTTTGAGAACAAAGCCAAAAAAACAGGCATGAGTGTTGATGAAGTGATTGAACACGAAAAATCCATCATCCCAATGCGGCGCTTTGGCTCGCCTGAGGAATTTGCCAATGTTGTGGGCTTTTTGGCCTCACCCGCAGCAGCTTATGTCAATGGTGTCAATATTCCGGTAGATGGCGGTCGTACTGCATGTCTTTGATTCGCATTCAAAACTACATCAATGGGGAGTGGTTAGATCCCATTGATGGTCAATATTTAGATGATTTTGAACCAGCCACTGGACAAGTTTATGCCACCATACCGAATTCCAATGAAAAGGATTTGGATTTAGCGGTCAAGGCGGCACAACAGGCGTTTCCCTCTTGGTCGAATACACCAGCTGAGCAAAAAGCCAAAATTCTTAACAAGCTGGCGGATTTGATTGAACAAAACCAGGATGAATTAGCTGAAGCTGAAGCCAGAGACAATGGCAAACCGATCACTTTGGCCAAAAATGTTGATATATATCGAGCCGCCGCAAATATCCGTTTTTTCGCTCAGGCCTGTACACAATTCAGCAGCGAATCTCACGCCATGGAAAACACTGCCATCAACTACACCCTGCGACAACCATTGGGTGTGGTGGCCTGTATTTCGCCCTGGAATTTACCACTGTATTTGTTCACCTGGAAAATAGCCCCTGCTTTGGCCACAGGTAATTGTGTCATTGCCAAACCTTCAGAAGTGACGCCCATGACGGCCTATTTGTTGTCAAAATTGTGTTCCCAAGCTGGCTTACCCAGAGGCGTACTGAACATTTTGCATGGCACTGGCCCATCTATTGGTGCACCATTGACTGAACATCCAGATATCAAAGCGGTAAGCTTCACCGGCGGCTCCAATACCGGCACATTAATCAAACAGGCAACTGCCAAACAACACAAAAAACTGTCATTAGAATTGGGCGGCAAAAATCCAACGGTGGTTTTTGCTGATTGTGACTTTGATCGCACTGTCAAAGAAGTGGCGCGCTCTGCTTTTGCTAATCAAGGTCAGATTTGTCTTTGTGGCTCCCGTATATTAATCGAAGAAAGTATTTATGACCGATTTGCTACAGCGTTGCGCAATGAGGTTGAGCAACTAATAATTGGAGATCCACTCGAAGAAACTACACAATTTGGCGCTTTGGTTTCAAAACCGCATATGGATAAAGTGCTCAGTTATATTGAGTTGGCCAAGCGCGAAGGAGGCACTCTATTGACCGGGGGTGAGCAATTGAAAATTAAAGGTCGTTGTGCTGATGGCTACTTTGTCCAACCCACCATCATCAGCGGCCTGAATAATCAATGTCGAGCCAATCAGGAAGAAATTTTTGGTCCAGTTTGCACCTTGCAATCATTCACCAATGAAAAGGAGGCTTTGCAATTAGCCAATGATTCTGAATATGGCTTGGCTTGTAGCATTTGGAGCCAGGACATCTCACGCTGTCATCGACTTGCACAGCAAATAGAAACAGGGATCGTGTGGATCAATTGTTGGCTGTTGCGTGATTTACGCACACCCTTTGGAGGCATGAAAGCCTCTGGATCAGGGCGAGAAGGTGGACTTGAGGCCATGCGCTTTTTCACGGAACCCAAAAATGTTTGTGTCCAATTCAAGCATTGAACTGGTTTGCTATCAGTCATAAACAAAAAAATTTGTAAGCATTTCGTTAAACTCCGGTCTAATAGATCAACATAGGTACTTTTGGCACATTAAAACAGGTTACTCAATGATTATTATAATCATACGTACTGAAATTAATTTATCCAATTGTTGACGTACGTAAGACTTAGTAGTATAGTGATTGCTAAATGTTATTGAATTCATCCTCGAATGAAATAGCAAAAGCTTTGGAGTTACAGAGATTCCTCCCCTAACGCTTTTTAACTCTCTGATTTCTGTAACTCCACCTCTTTTTTGAATGATGAGGTGTATTGGCATGAAGATGTGGCCTTGTGGACCAAGGCGCACGTTTCTTTCTTCTAGTTTTACTTGTGACTAAAACTCAATGTCTTAAGTTATGCCACAATTTGAACTGTTGAGCCTCCTCTTATTAATTTTTCTACTCAAACAATTGTAGCTAACTCTCCTTGCGCTTTTTATTATATACTGAACAAGGCCTGAAGTCTCAAGCTGTTTTTTAACTTTTTTTTCACTTTTTTCATGATTGAACTGTCCGAAAATATTCGTATTGGCTTAATTGAAGTCGCAGATGCTGAACCAATAGCCGGTAAATTGTTTGAAAAATCATTCAAAGCACCCATCCCGGATTTCCCAAAACATTTTGTCTTGGTTGCTATTGATAACAACAAAAAGCAACTCACATTGGGCTATGTTCATTTCACCAAACACCAAAATATGTACCTTGGCGGTGGCATGTGCGTAAACACCACCGCCTTGCGTCAGTTACCAAAAGCCTTAAGAAAACAATTGAACCAACAAGGCGGGGTGGCTTATACCATGCTTTCCGAAGCGGTCAAGCAGTTAGACGATTGTGATGCTGTATTTGGCTATGTTGGTCACAAAGGTGCTTATAAAATCGATCTGGCTGTTGGCTTTGAGCAAACACAATACCAACACTTGATAGTTTACTGGAAACAACCACTGAGCTTTTCAGAGCAAGAAAAAATCATCAAAGAAGCCAACAAAGTCGGGCCATTTTAATTTTTAAAAAGACCTGGGTTTTAACATGGACTGATTGATCCAACACTCGAAAGCGCGTGACCCATAAAATTAAACACTTCTGTAGTCACCCTGCCCCGGTTCAGAGCAATGTCCACTAAAAATCCAAATATAACTCCCAGATAGACCAAATAAGCCCAACCCATATAATCGTTGTAAACAATGGTATAAAACCAGTCTTGCCCAAATACATACATGGAAACGCTGATTCCTGTGGCCAAAAACAACAACATACCCGGTACGAATAAGTGTTTGATGGCTTGTGGTTTAAGCAAAGAAATCAACAACAGGAAGGTAAACATCAAGGCATTACTGAAGGTGAAAATTCTAAGATCATTTTTCAAATTACCCACAATTTCAACATATTTACCTTTGACGATTTGTGACAAGTTAAATCTTCCAAGCTGTAAATTGTTGATTTTGTTCAAATAACTGTCTTTAATCTCTTGGGTCAATTGCTTTTTCTTTTCGCAATCATAGCCACACATAGAAGCCAAAATTCCAGCTATTTTTTCCGGCAAATTATTTTCCAGATCTTTTTTTAACTGACTTTCCCGGAAGCCCAACTGGTCGGCAAGAGATTTGGCCTTTTGCACAACAGCAGATTCGGTCAATGGTGCGGCTTTCTCTTTGACCTCCTGGGTGACTTTTTTCTGGATGAACCCTTTGGCTGAGTTTTCCACCCACTCCGGAAC
>JAUHXW010000280.1 GCA_030426705.1 Gammaproteobacteria bacterium | reverse complement strand
CTATCGTGATTGGAATGAACATGGAGTGGAAAAAGGAAGCGTTTCTGTTTATAAACATGTCAACAGTGAGTGGCAGCTTTCACAGAAACTTACGCCCAATGACCCTGAGTTGACTGACACATTTGGTCGCACTTTGGCTCATGACAAAAATACACTTATGGTAGGAGCTTCATTTTATTCTGATTCTGGTTTTGACAGCGCTGTATATGTTTTTGAAAATATTGGTGGTGTATGGGGTCAGGTTCAAAAAATTGTAACGCCAGAAGGCCAAAGCCATTTCGGAAGGTCAATCTCTATTGATGATGAAATCGCATTTATTGCACACAACAACAAGGTTCACATTTACGAAAAGTTAAATAATACTTGGTCAAATACTGACTTCATTACTTTACCTGCTTCTGTAGGAACGCCGATTAGAATCAGCACCGATATATCTGGAAATACAGCGGTCATTGGCGTCAAACATTACATTGACATATTTAATCCAGAAACGATTATTTTTGTTTATGAGAATAATGCAGGCGTCTGGTCTTTAACACAAACAATCTCACCCATAAGTCCTGATGAAGAATTGGGGTCACCAAAAATTTCAGAGTCAAAAATTTATTTTGGGGCATCCGATTCAAACTCACTGATTAACACCGGTTACGTTTATATTTATAACTACGATGGCACAGATTGGGTTTTAGAAGACACGGTTACTCCACTTAATGCTGCTGATGACGATTATTTTGGTAGCAGTATTCAATACACTGACAATCTGTTAATTATTGGCGCCAGTGGCGATGATGAAATGGCTGAAAATTCAGGTGCCGTCTATATCTACCAGAAAATAGACAATGTTTGGGATGAAATACAAAAAATTAAAGCACCCGATGCCGCGCGTAATGATTACTTTGGGCAAGTTACAATGAATCAACAAGGTGTCATAGCGATATCTGCATATGCTGACGATGCTTCTGGAACTGATTCGGGGTCGGTTTATGTAACAGGTCAGGATGATTTAATATTCAAAACGAGGTTTTAAATTTAATGAGACCTCGCACAAGTCTGGTTTATTGTAAAAATGATTAAAATTCTGACGCAGAAATTCGGGATTTCAATCATTTTTACTTGATTCACGACTTATGCAGAGGTCTCTTAATACAATCTTTTATTTAAATCCAGGGCTATCATTATCTTACCCGAAATTTCCTCAATAGAAGTTAAAGTCGTGTTCAAAAAACAAATTTGATTGCGATGAAACATCACTTCTGCATCGCTTACTTCAGCCTGACACTTTCGCAGTTCTGCATATCGGGAATTGGGTCGGCGCTCACTGCGAATTTGTGACAGCCTGAAAGGATCAATGGTCAAACCAAACAGTTTATTTTTGTGTTTCATAACCTCATCAGGTAAGCGCATGCGTTCAAGGTCATCATCGGTAATTGGATAATTGGCAGCCTTAAGACCATAGTGCAATGCCAAATACAAGCAGGTCGGAGTTTTGCCTGACCTTGAAACACCCAGCAAAATCAAGTCGGCTGTTTCCAGATTCAAATTCATACCATCATCATGGGAAAGTGCAAAATTGGTGGCCTCAATTCTTTTGTTATAAGCATGGCCATCTGACATGCCATGAGTTCGGCCAACCACTGGATTTGCCTTTATTTTCAAGTTCCTTTCAATCCGTCTGAGCAATCGATTGAATGGGTCAAGTTTTAAACCACCGGCTGAGTGAATGATTTTGCGCAATTCTATATTAACCACCGTATTGATCACCAAAGGTTGAAAATCAGAGGGTGTTTCTTTGATGACTCTGGCAGCAAATTCAGCAGTTTCCACATCATTGATAAAAGCCAATCGCTTTTCTATAAATTCAATGTCATCAAACTGCGTGATTAAACTCCGCCCTACTGTCTCAGCGGTAATGGCGGTTCCATCTGAAACATAAAAAATGGCGCATTTCTTCTTTTTGCTCATGGGCTTTGTTTATAACTTTCCTTTTCCACATGATACCGAATCCTATGCAATAAAGCCAACCGAATCCATTGAAAGCCAATCATGCCAAATCAATCTTACAATTTATCCCAAGGTCTTGTGCAATCTTAGGGTTGGTTGCGATAAAATACTGGGCTTTTGTTGCAAACAGAGAATTTCATGTCCCAATACATCATCAAACTTGACCAATTAAGCATGACCGATTTAGACCAGGTAGGCGGAAAAAATGCCTCTTTGGGCGAAATGATTACCCACCTCAATGGTTTGGGCGTCAAAGTGCCAGGTGGTTTTGCCACCACGGCTGATGCTTTTAAAGAGTTTTTACAGACTTCAGGTTTGAATGAGCGCATCAGTAGTGAATTAAAAAACCTGGACACCGACAACATTGATGATTTGCGCAATGCCGGTGAAAAAATTCGCGGCTGGGTTTTGGACACGCCCTTTCAACCACCATTGGAACAAGCCATTCGTGACGCTTATGATGAAATGAAAAACGATTTGGGCACTGATTTCTCAGTGGCAGTGCGTTCATCAGCAACTGCCGAAGATTTACCCGATGCCTCTTTTGCTGGTCAACAGGAAACGTTTTTGAACGTCAACGGCGCCGATGAAATCCTGAAAAAAGCCCATGAAGTGTTTGCTTCACTGTATAACGACCGCGCCATTTCTTACCGTGTGCATCACGGCTTTGACCATGATGATGTGTATTTATCAGCCGGTGTGCAGCAAATGGTGCGTTCTGACATTGCTGCCAGCGGAGTGATGTTTACTATGGACACAGAATCCGGGTTTAATGACGTGGTTTTTATTACATCATCTTATGGTCTGGGTGAAATGGTGGTGCAAGGCGCCGTCAATCCCGATGAATTTTATGTTTACAAACCTGCTTTGAAAGCCGATAAACCTGCTGTTTTACGCAGAAACCTGGGTTCAAAAGCCATTGAAATGACTTATGCCAAAACTAATGATGGAGTTTCCGGTGTACAAACCCAGAATATCGAAGCTGAACGCAGCCAAAAATTCTCCATCACTGATGAAGAAGTGCAACAATTGGCCAAACAAGCGATGATCATTGAACAACACTATGGCCGCCCAATGGACATCGAATGGGCCAAAGATGGCGTAACTGGCGAGTTATACATTGTGCAAGCCAGACCAGAAACAGTTAAATCACGAGAAGCCAAAGGTCAAAAAATTGAGCGTTATGCCTTGCAAAATAAAGGCACTGTGGTTTGCGAAGGTCGCAGTATCGGCCAAAAAGTCGGCCAAGGTACGGCCAAAGTCATCAAAAGCATCGCACAAATGGATCAAATCAAAGAAGGCGATGTGCTGGTCACCGACATGACCGACCCGGACTGGGAGCCCATCATGAAAAAAGCGGCGGCGATTGTAACCAACCGCGGTGGTAGAACTTGTCATGCTGCCATCATTGCCCGCGAGTTGGGTATTCCGGCGATTGTGGGTTGCGGTGATGCCACACAAAAAATCCAGCATGAAACCGAGGTCACTGTTTCATGTTGTGAAGGCGATACCGGTTATGTATATGATGGTTTGTTGGGTTTTGACGTGCACACCACCGATTTGAAAAACATGCCCGAAGCGCCTCTGAAAATCATGATGAATGTCGGCAACCCCGACCGTGCTTTTGATTTTCAGAACTTACCTAACTTTGGCATTGGCCTGGCACGATTGGAATTCATCATCAATCGCATGATTGGCATCCACCCCAAAGTGTTGTTGAATTACGATTCACAGCCTGATTCAGTTCGACAAATCACCGACCCGATGGTAGCCGCTTACGCTTCCCCAAGGGAGTATTTTGCCAAACGTCTGGCCGAGGGCATTTCAACCTTGGCTGCAGCTTTCAACCCACAACCTGTGATTGTGCGCCTCTCTGACTTTAAATCCAATGAATACGCCAATTTGATTGGCGGCGCGCAATATGAACCCCATGAAGAAAATCCTATGTTGGGTTTCCGCGGTGCTTCGCGCTACCTGGATGACTCCTTTGTAGATTGTTTCGAAATGGAATGTGAAGCCCTGAAATTCATCCGTGA
>JAUHXW010000279.1 GCA_030426705.1 Gammaproteobacteria bacterium | reverse complement strand
TATTTGAAGGAACAGGGTTTTGAAGAAGTTTATCACCTGCAAGGTGGCATCCTGAAATACCTGGAAAATGTACCAAAAGATAATACCCTTTGGGAAGGCGAATGCTTTGTATTCGATAATCGGGTGGCGGTCAATCATGATTTAGAAAAAGGCCAATACGATCAATGCTATGCCTGCCGTTATCCCATCACAGAGGAAGACAAGCAATCACCCCACTATAAAAAAGGCGTGAGCTGTCACCACTGTTATGACCAAACCACGGCTGAACAGCGGGCACATTTTGCCGAACGCGAAAAACAAATGCAATTGGCCAAGCAAAGGGGTGAATCACACATTGGCATGTCAGCCAGTGAAGCCATTGAACTGCGTCGTCAGGAAAAATTGGCCGCAAAAAACGCGATGCGTGAGCAAGCCAAAGGATGATTCTATTTTTACCGACACTGTGCCTACTAACTTGTGGCTTGAGCATCTGGTTTGAGTCTCGCGAACAGCATCAATTGGCGCTTAAGGCCAAACTGGCAGCCAGTTTGGCTTTTGTCGGCTTTGCCTGGGACTTGGGTGCCTCGGATTCCAGTTATGGACAAATACTGCTGATCGGCCTGGTTTTGTCGCTGTTTGGCGATGTTTTACTGGCCATAAAAGGCAACAAAAAATGGTTCCTGCTCGGCATTGCCGCCTTTCTATTGGCCCATGTTTTTTACACCATTGCTTTTGCCCAAACCGGCTTTGACACAGCCAGACTGCCCTTGGTGGCACCCGTGGTGTTGGTGTTTTTGTCAGTCACCGCATTGTGGTTGCGCAGACACTTGCAAGGTATTTTCAGCATTGCTGTACCGGCCTACTTATTAGCGATTGGCTTGATGCTGGTATTTGCCTGGTGCAATCAGTCTGTTATGGGGTTTTGGTGGATTGCTTCTGGCGCCAGTTTATTTGCCCTTTCAGATTTGTTCGTTGCCCGCAACCGCTTTGTGCAACCTGCCATCAGCAATCGCATCATTGGCTTACCGATTTATTATGTGGCTCAGTTGCTGTTGGCTTATTCAGTCAAATTGATTTCTGCCTAACCATTTACATAGCTCAACATTCCTTATAAAACTACAACAATTGTTTGCTATGACTTCAGTTCAGTGAGTAATTTGAACACTTTTTCAGGTTGTATTCCTTTGATGATTTTTCCATCAATTATCAACACAGGCAGCCCTCGAATGCCCAGGGTTTTTAACTCACTGTGGGCTTCTTCAGATAGATCCGTGTCCAACCTGGTAAACGAAACCAGTTGTTGTTCCAGTAAATTTTGGACCTTGTTCCCTTTGACTGACCAGGTAGCGGTGTATAAAAGCACCTCATCCCGATATTTACCATGAAGCTTTTTGATCCGGTCTTGATGACGCCACTTTTTGAAGGCAAACCACGTGATTATGAATGCCAATAAATACAGCAAGAACGGCCATAAATATTCAGTAATAACAGATTCGATGAAGATTGGGTTTTCAACCATCAAAACCATCTTCAAAAATTAAATCACTGTACTCGAATGCCCCCACATCACAAGCCAGCACGCCATTGCCACTGCCATCCAAAGGTCTCGGTTTACCGGTCTGGTCTATATTGCTTTGGCAACTGCCCTCCGGGATAAAATCTACAGCTGGCCCAAGTTGATTCAAGGCATGAGTTGGTGTCAAACCACCATTGTCTTGCAATTCAACAGCAACAATATCTGACAAGTTTGCTTCCAAGGGAACAGCATCAGTAACTCCAAGGTTTACCCCAACGACACCCGCCTGACCATTCAAACCAATCAGGTTGAAGTTATTGGTGGTTACTGTTCCACTGCTGTTCATTATTTCATTGACCAAATTACCACCTGTGTTACCACTGATGATGGATTGAGAAATCACTATTTGCGCATCAGAACCATTGAAAATTGCGCCACCGTCCTGGTGGGTACTGTTGCCAACAACCGTGGTCTGATTTAAAGTGACTACAGTACTTGATGGCACCAAATAGTAATAGACTTCTTTGGTATGAAGACCACCACCACCTTCAAGTGAGCTGTTACCACTGATGGTACTGTTATTAATTTGAATGTTAGCCCCATAAAAGTATGCATTTCGCACATACAGGCCAGCGCCCCCTGCGGTTCCATAATTGGTATTATTGGCAATGGTTGAATGACTGATCGTCATTTCACCACCGACAATACTCAGCCCCGCTGAAAACCTGTTAGCACTTTGTGAACCACTGTTATCCACAATCACAGAGTTGTTGATTGAACTGTTGTTTGTGCCATAAATATAGACACCGCCGCCTGAGTTTCCTGTGATTACACTGTTATTGATGGTTAAGGTACCATAAATCAAACTGATACCACCACCTCTGTTGGCAGTGGAAACACCCGCGTCCATTCCGCCTGTTATGGTGGTTTCATTTAAGGTTAAATCAATAAAACCACCCTCCAATATACTGAATGCGGGCGCGGTATCAATTCGTCGAATGGTACTGCCATTGCCATGAATGGTCAGATGATCATCGATGTAAGGCAACGGCGATTGGAGGTCAAAATGACCAGTTGGTGACAACTGTAATTCATCTGAACCGTTCCCTGCCACGCAACCACCCGTAGCAGCATCTGAATTGGCAGAAACTATGGCATCGTGTAAGGTACAATTAGTTCCATCTACATTAATGGTGGCAGCCTGAGCAACCTGAGTTATTTCCAGCATCAAAGCTGAAATCAAGGCTGTTTGTTTGAAGCATGACAGCTTATCCATGTTTTCCCCTTTATTGATTTAAATGATGAGACAAATTAACACATGAAAACCAAGAAATCAATTTCAGTCATTTTCAAAAAACAACCATCATAAGTCACTGATTAATGGAATAATTTTACCTTGGTTGAAACCTTTAACCACTTCACCCTGAATTTCACACCAGGCACTGTTCCAGGCTTTTGCCACCAAGAGACTTATTCAAAAATACCCGTATTAACACAATTTTCAGGATAATTTGCCGATGGACAATAATCAGCACTTGTTCTGATCATTTCGATTGTATCACCATTGGAATTTTCCCCGTAAATTCGGTTTGAACTGATATTGGCAGGATTGATATCAAAAACCATTGATAATAATGACAGTTGATATTGACATTTAGGTTGGTTCCTATCGTTAATCATTTGCATCTGACAAACAATGTCTCCTGCACCTAATACCTCCGGTGGCCAAGGATAATAATTAGTAAAAAAAGTTAATGCCCCCGACTGTGTGCCACTGTTGCTGAGACTACCTTTACTAATATAAACCATAAAATTGGTATATGAATAAGCATCTGGCCCCGGTTGCATATCATTTTCATCAATAAAGACTGTCCACCATCCTTCTAACTCCGGAACCAGGAACGAATCGATAGAAGCACCAACCGGTCGTTCAGCAAAAGAGTAACCGAAATAGATGGGGACAATATTTTGTGCATTGCCACCGTTTACACTGAAAGTCGCATGAGTTAATCGGTTGAATGTCACCACTATTTCACCCAGGGAAGCCTCCTGAACCGGCTCAGTATAATCACAATTCAAACAGGCTCCATCTTTGAATTTTTGTAATTGAGCCTGAACTTTCCACATGGCTCCTTCACCTGTTGCATCCTCTAACTCTCCAGAAAACAAAGACCAAACAGTATCGCCATCTTCATCATACCCAAAATAATAACCCAGCAAAATATTATTTTGGATATCAAACAAGAACCCTGAGCCGGATTGTTCAGGGCTATACCATGAGCCCTCATAGGGTAAAGGATGCGTTACTGCCTGTTCACAGTCAGGGCAAGGCGCAGGCGGCCCCATTTGTGCATTTAACTGCGGTAAAAACAGCAACAAAAATACGACTAAATTGCTTCTTGATAAAAAAGTATTATTGGCACCCATTGATATATACTCCTGTCACTTGATTCAAAGAACCACTGCATCCGCTTTCTTTATACTTAACCCGTTAGATGACAATAAAAGCTTTAGCAATGATCATCATAAAAATTCATTGTTCAACCCAATGAGGA
>JAUHXW010000278.1 GCA_030426705.1 Gammaproteobacteria bacterium | reverse complement strand
CCGATGCATCCTTATTTCGAACAGGCATTGGATATGATGTTGGCTCATTTGCGCACCGGTTCAGCGCTTGCTCCTAGCCAGGTCATTAAGACCCATCCCAGGTTAAAAGATGGGCAATTGCTTGATTTGTCAGAAGCACATATTCCAGCCATTTCAGAACAGCCGGACCATCCAATAGATGTGAAGCAAAATAGATTGGTGTTGCAATGAAAAAGAAAGTTTTTATAACAGGGGCCACCAGTGGCATTGGGGAAGGCATAGCCATGCATTTGGCCAATGATTATGAAGTCATTATCAGTGATTTTTCAGAATCAAGAATCAAGCAGACGCAAGCCGACATGAGTCATCAGGGGTTTCAAGTAGAAGCACAAGTTTTTGATGTAACTAATAAAGCCCACTTACAGGCATTGTCTGAACAGTCCATTGACATTTTAATCAATAATGCCGGCATTCAACACGTCAGCAAAATTGAAGATTTTCCACCTGAAAAATGGCAACAGTTAATTGATGTGATGTTGGTGGGTCCTGCCATGGCAACCAGAGCCGTGTTAGGCTCAATGAAACAAAACAATTTTGGCAGAATCATCAATATTGGATCAGTACATTCTCTGGTGGCTTCGGCTTATAAAAGTGCCTATGTTTCAGCCAAACATGGTTTGATAGGTTTGGCAAAAACCGTGGCATTGGAGGTGGCGGCATCAGACATCACCATCAATACGGTGTGCCCAGGCTATGTTGATACTGACATGGTGCGTAATCAAATCAAGCAACAAGCAGAAGTGCATCAAATATCGGAAGCTGAGGTGGTTGACAAAATCATGTTGAAAAACATGCCCAAGAAGCAGTTTATTGAAATTTCTGAACTGGCAGGTACTGTAGAGTTTCTCATTGGACCCTATGCCAAAAACATCACTGCTCAAGCCATTACCCTGGATGGTGGCTGGACAGCGCACTGATTGACAATTAAAAAAATAAGAGGAAAATTATGGTAGGTGTATTTGGAATTTTACTGTCATTGGCGCTGCTGATGTATTTGGCGTATCGCGGTATCAGTGTGATCATTCTGGCACCTGTTTTGGCGATGCTGGCGGTGGTGTTTGCCGGTGAAGGCTCACAGATGTTGGGTATTTACACGCAGGTGTTTATGACCAAGATGGGATCCTTTGCGATGAAATATTTCCCTATTTTTATGTTGGGTGCCATTTTTGGCAAGCTCATGGAAGATTCAGGGTCGGCCACAGCCATTGCCAAATCAATCATCAATACTTTGGGGATGAAACACGCCAGTTTCGCCATTGTGCTGGCCTGTGGCTTGTTGACTTATGGTGGTGTTTCACTTTTCGTGGTGGCTTTTGCAGTATATCCTTTGGCCGCTGCGCTGTTCAGGGAGGCCAATTTACCTAAAAGATTTGTGCCAGCAACGATTGCACTGGGTGCATTCACATTCACCATGACCTGTATTCCCGGGACGCCACAAATCCAGAACATCATTCCCACCAGTTACTTTGGCACTGATATGTACGCAGCACCTGTGGTGGGCTTGTGTGCGGGTTTTGCCATGATGTTTGGTGGGCTTTGGTGGATTAATCGCAGAATTAAAAGCCATCAGGCAGAAGGTTATGGGGATAACCACAGCAATGAGCCGGTACTGATGCCTGATCATCACTTGCCTAGTTTATGGGCGGCCTTGTTGCCGATTGTGGTGGTGGTTTTGGCCAACTTTTTCTTTCAGAAAATGTTGATACCAGGTTGGGACACAGGCTATTTGGCCAGTGACAAATTCGGCAATATGGACATCAACAAGGTCAAGTCCATTTGGTCAATGATCATGGCTTTGATTCTGGCGGTGGCGACCGTGGTGATGTTGAACTGGTCGAAATTCACCGATGTCAACGGCACCATGACCAAAGGTGCACTGGGTTCGATGTTGCCCACATTCAATACTGCCTCAGAAGTCGGTTATGGTGGAACCATCGCTTCACTCGGTGCGTTCTTGCTGGTTAAAGAAGCAGTGATCAATGTTTCACCGGGTAATCCATTGATTTCGGAAGTGCTGGCGGTCAATGTGCTGGCTGGTATCACAGGTTCGGCATCAGGTGGTCTGACTATTGCTTTGGAGGCACTGGGCTCAACTTATGCACAATTGGCCGAGCAGTTCAGCATCAACCCGGAGTGGATGCACCGTTTGGCATCAATGGCCTCGGGCGGTTTTGATTCTTTACCACACAATGGCGCGGTGATTACCTTGCTGACCATCTGTGGTTTGTCGCATAAACAATCCTACAAAGACATCTTTATGGTTTCTTTGGCCATTCCAGTGATGATAACTGTTTTGACAGTTATTGTTTTAAGTGTGTTTGTTTGACTTTATTGGCTTTAACATTAAAGCTTCAATAATTTGGGTAAGTCGATTTGTGCCAAACCCTTAAAGTCAAATAATTCGGTATCGCACAGATGTGATGGCACGACATTGCACATGGCATTGGCGATGTTATTGACTCTGCCGGGGTTGATTTGATCCCACTGATGAAGCATGTGCTTGATGGCCTGACGTTGCAGGTTTTCCTGAGAACCGCAGAGGTTGCAGGGAATGATGGGGTAGTCTTTGTATTCAGCGTAGCTGATCAGGTCGTGCTCTCGGATGTATGCCATGGGACGTATCACCAAATGTTGGCCATCATCGCTGAGTAGTTTGGGAGGCATGGCTTTGAGTTTTGCACCGAAAAACAGGTTCAAAAACAGGGTTTCTACCATGTCATCCTGGTGATGTCCCAGGGCAATTTTATTGCAATTCAGTTCATCGGCCACTCGATAAAGGATGCCACGACGCAGTCTGGAGCACAGGCCACAGGTGGTTTTGCCTTCGGGAATGATTTCTTTGACGATGGAATAGGTGTCTTCTTCAATGATTTTATATTCGATTCCCAACTCATCGAGGTAGGCGGGCAGGATGTGTTCGGGAAAGCCGGGTTGTTTTTGATCCAGGTTAACAGCTACCATATCGAACTCGAAGGGTGCTTTTTGTTGAATGAGTTGTAGCAATGACAACATCGCATAGGAATCCTTACCACCTGACAGACACACCATGATGCGATCGCCAGCTTCAAGCAGGCCAAAATCCCCCGAAGCTTTGGCCATCAAGCGGCGCAATTGGGTTTCAAGTTTTTGAAATTTGATGTTGTCTTTGTGCATATTAAGCAGGAAAAGTCCGGTACTATGAGGTAAAATTTTGACGTATTTTAACATTTTATCCTGAATCAAATGTCACTAAGCCAAAGCGAAATAGTCCAACGGTTGGTTGAATTGAAAAATGAACATCATGAACTCGATGAAATCATTGATGTGTTGATTCGTTCAGGTGAAGTGGATGAGTTAAAAATCAAACGCTTAAAAAAACGCAAATTACGCATCAAGGATATGATCACACTTTATGAAGATATGTTGATTCCAGATATTGATGCCTGAACATTTATCCCCACTTATAACCTATCCTTTACCCACACACTATAATGAAAAATTTTAATTTTTTAATTTTGTTGTTCCTGAGTTTGTTGTTGAGTTTTTCAACACAGGCCTTTCAAATCGCTACCGAAGAACCAGAATTCATTCAATGGGTTGACCAACCCGGTCACAAAGCCTTACAAGTTTCAGTGGTTCGTTATCAACCAAGAACAGGTGGTGATGGATATGTTGATTTGGTTGGCGCGGTTCATGTTGGCGATAAGCAATACTATCAAGACCTCAACGAACTGTTCAAAAACTACGACGTGGTGTTGTATGAACTGGTGGCGCCAGAAGGCACAGAAATTCCAAAGGGCGGTATGCAGGACGAAGAAAAAAGTTGGTTGTCCAGCATTCAGATTGGCATGAAAAATGTTTTGGGTTTGTCCTTTCAAATGGAAGAAGTGGATTACACGCCCAAGCACTTTGTACATGCTGACTTTACTCCGGAAGAATTCAGCAAAAGTATGCAAGACAAAGGTGAATCCTTTTTCAGCATGTTTTTTAAATTGTGGCGTGCCAGTATTGCCCAAGAATTGACGGGTCAATCTTC
>JAUHXW010000277.1 GCA_030426705.1 Gammaproteobacteria bacterium | reverse complement strand
CAGTAAGGACTATGACTGTCAGTCGCTATTGGTTGAAGTCAGCCAACAACAAAAAGACCTGCGATCTCAAATCAAGTCAGCGGTACAACCCTACGGTTATTTCAACAGTCAAGTTGAGGTTCTCGATGATTCACATAAAAATTGCCAACCACTTAACTTGCAAATAAATTTGGGCCCAGTTACCACCATCAGCAAAGCTGAAATAACGGTTTTGGGAGAAGATGAAGATTTTGACGCTTTGCTCGCAATGCATAAATTACAAGTGGGTAAACCATTAATTCAGCCCAGATACCAAGCTTTGAAAAGCCAATTGCAGCAAATGGCCAATGAAAAACTGTATCTGGATGCAAAATTTACAGAACAATCTCTCGAGGTTTACCCGGAAGTCAACCAGGCAGAAGTTATGTTGCATTTCGAGTTAGGACAACGTTACCCCATCAGTGAAGTTGAGTTGGACATGGGTGAAGAATATCTGGGAAAACAATATTTAAATCGTTCATTGGTCGAAAAACTAATAACCATCAAACCCAATAGTTATCTCACCTATAATGATTTATATAAGTTAAAACAGAAGCTCAATTCTTACGGTTATTTTGAACATATTATTGTAGAAGTTGAAGAACAGGCCAAATCAACCAAAGGCGTACCCATTCACATTAAACTGACTCCTGCGCCCAAATATGATTATTCGGTGGGACTTGGTTTTTCAACTGATGCTGGCATCAAAGCTTCATTCAAATACAACAACCACCGCATCAATGGCCGCGGTCACCAATTATCAAGTCAATTAGATTTGTCTGAATTGAGTCATGAGTTTAAAGCTGCCTATAAAATTCCATCAACAAGTAAACCTGCCACAAAATGGTTCAATGTTCAGACAGCCTATCGCGATGAACAAACTGATTTGGTTGACAGCCAAACCTCAAAACTGGGCTTAAGTCAGACCCGCATCAGTGCCAATGGTTGGCAAAACATCAATTTCATAGATTTGCTGCACGAAAGGTTTGATACCGGACAAGATGAAAATGAATCAATGCTGTTGGTGCCTGGTATCAGTTGGTCTATTACTGATGCGGACAGCCTGCCAAGACCATCGCGAGGTTATAAATTACAAACTGAAATCAAAGGCGCCTCAGAGGATGTTTTTTCAGATGCTTCTTTTGCTCAAATCACCCTGTTTGGCAAGTTCATTCATGCCGTCAGTGACCGCAATCGCTTGCTGTACCGCACGCATCTTGGTGCCACTGCCAGCAGTGATTTTAATGAGTTGCCCACCACTTATCGCTTTTATGCCGGTGGTGACCAAAACCTGCGCGGTTACGATTTTGAAAGTATAGCCCCCATTAACAGCGCAACAGGTGACTTGGTTGGTGGGAAACACCTGGCAGTTGGCAGTATCGAATTTGAGCATCAATTTGCACCACAGTGGGCGGTGGCTGCTTTTACTGATTTTGGCGATGCTTTTACTGAACGGTTTGATTTGAAATACAGCGTTGGCGCGGGTGTTCGATGGTTTTCACCGATTGGGCCAATTCGCGTTGACTTGGGTGTACCATTAAATCAAGGCGACAAAGACTTCAGGTTACACATCACCATAGGGCCGGATTTATGATCAAAAGGACCTTTAAATACCTGTTGTTGCTGTTGTTATCATTGCTGTTACTGGTGTTATTAACCTTCAGTTATGTGATTTATACTGAACATGGCAGTCGACTGGCCATTGATTATGCCCTGAAGAAAGCGGCCATAGATGCCAGCTATGCAAACATCAATGGTACTTTAGCCAAAGGCTTGAAACTGAGTCAGGTTCAGTATCAGGATGAAAGCGTTACCATCCATATTAAAGACATTGATTACCAGGCCAATTGGTCGATTTTTAGTCGATTTGTCGATGTCAGTGATATGCAGATCAGCGGTGTTGATCTCTGGCTCAAGCAACAAGAGCATGTAAGCAGCGACCAGCAACCCT
Organism: Gammaproteobacteria bacterium; assembly: GCA_030426705.1. Taxonomy (GTDB): domain Bacteria; phylum Pseudomonadota; class Gammaproteobacteria; order Xanthomonadales; family Marinicellaceae; genus Marinicella. Next base: position 2,092 of record JAUHXW010000277.1, on the reverse strand, counting down.
TTGCAGGATTCGAATGGCCTTTTGCCTTGGATGTTAAAAATTTGATGATCAAAGACCTGAACATCCACAACCAGGAAAGCATCCAGCACATACAAAGCATTCATGTCGTTACTTCCGCCGCTGACCACAAAACTGAAATTAAAACATTGAATCTGCAAACAGCTGATTTAATTTTGCAAAGCAAAGGTGTTATTGACAGTAAAGATGGCTTTAAATATCAATTCAGCCCTACCATTGAAGTGAACAATGCTGAATGGCAGGTCGATGCAAATGGTGAAATCAATGGTGATTTACAAAGCCTGCAAATCAAGCAGAATCTGACGGTTAAACATCCACAAATTGTTGGCGATTGGTCAATCCGTGGCAACATTGATTCATTGACCACGACACCAGTTTTGAACGTATCATTTAACTCACCACAAACACAAATAGCCATCGATGACCAGCTGATAGACACCAGTCAATCAAAGGGACAACTAACAGGTAACCTGAGTGATTTAACACTCTCCCTTGAAAGCACTATAACTGCTGCCGACTTACCGCCGGCACAACTTCTGATATCGGGGCAGGGTGGTTTACAGCAGTTTCAATTCGAACTAGCCCAACTCGAAACCGAGGAGGGCATAGTGGCCTTTACTGGTCTGGTCGATTGGCAAGAACAGCTTAAATTGAATGGACACATACAACTGACCTCGTTCAATCCTGCACAAGTTTTACCTGAATGGCCTGGAACGTTGAATGGCACCGCTGCCATTGATTTACAGAACACCAGTGGAGGTATGTTTATTGTCAGCAAAAACAATAACATACAAGGAACTCTTAAAGGTCAATCATTCAATTTCAAGGGCAACCTTGTATATAAAGGCAAACAGATATCGGCTGAACAATTGACAATCCGTTTGGGTGAAAACAAAGTTCTGGCGAATGGCATCATCAGTGACAATCAGGTTGCTATGGACCTTTCGATAGACTGGCCTGAATTGAGATTATTAGATTCTGAATTAAGAGGCCAACTGACAGGAACCTTGTCAATCAGTGGCAACCACAAAACACCTGATTTCAAAGCCAGCATTCAAGCCCAAAATATCAGATTCAAAAATCACCAGGCAGAGCAAGTTTTGCTGAACAGCCAAGGTGTTTGGCAACAGGGTATCCAAAGCGAAATCAAAGCCACTAATTTGTTATTGAGTAACCGCCTTATTGATGCCATCACCTTTAAACAAACAGGCTGGTTGGATCAACATCAAATTGACATCAATGCCCAACATGACGAACTACAACAGCTGATCAGTTTGAATGGCAGCTATGAACTGGATAAGCATCTTTGGCAAGGTTCTTTGCAGCAGCATCAATTGACCCTATATTCTGGTAAAACCATCAGCCTGATTGAACCAGTGGACATACAATGGATGGACCGTGTTGAAATAGCACCTGCCTGTTGGCAAGGCGAGTCACAGGGTAAACTGTGCATTGAGTTGAGCAGAACGGATCGACAATTGACTGCTGAAATCACCGTGGATGCCCTCAATTTGGCACCCTTTCAAATGTGGCTGCCAGATGGTTTGCAAGTTGTCGGTCAAGCCAATGGTGCGGCTCATATTCTGAGAGAAAACAATAACCTGAACATAGAATCTAACTTGGCCATTGAAGATAGCTCCTTAATCATAAAACAGCACGGCAAACCAGCCTTTGAAGTGGCCATAGCTGAACTTAAATTATTGGCCAATGCCTCACAAAATGGTTCAAATGTACAAATGAATTTTGCCACAGCTGAAGGGGATGAACTCAGCAGTCAAGCCAGTATCAGTATTGACAACAACCAACAATGGCTCATAGACGGTGCATTGCATGGAATCGTTAAAAACACCGCTGTCATCACTTTATTAAGCAATGAAATCAGCGAAATATCAGGCAGTTTAGCATTGGAAGGGACAATTCAGGGATGGCTTAAAAAACCAAAAGTGCAATTGAATTTTTCACAACCCACAGGCCATGTGCGACTCAGTCGCATGGGTACAGTGATTGAACAATTGAAACTCCAGGTCTCCACCGAAGCCAGCAGCCAACCAAGTTATCAAATTGATATTTCAGG
>JAUHXW010000276.1 GCA_030426705.1 Gammaproteobacteria bacterium | reverse complement strand
TATCAACACACCGGTCAGAGCATCAATGGTTTCGAACGGAATACCAAACTGGGCACCATGATACATGGTGGAAACGATTGAGAATACACCGATGCGGTTGGCGATAAAATTAGGTGTGTCATTGGCAATGATCACGCCTTTACCCACCACAGTGGTCAGAATGGCTTCCAAATCATCGACCACTTTCTGATCGGTTGAATCAATGGGGATGATTTCCACCAGATGCATGTAGCGAGGTGGGTTGAAAAAATGCACGCCACAGAACTTGCTTTGTAAAGATGCGGGCAATACTGTTGCCAATTCGTTGATGCTCAAGCCTGAAGTGTTGGTGGCAAAAATAGCGTCGTCATTGATGTAGTCTTCTACCATGTCATACACGGATTTTTTGATGTCCATACGCTCGGCAACGGCTTCAATGATCAAGTCAGCCTCTTGCAAACGTTTCAGGTCATCTTCATAGTTAGCTGGTTCAATCAAAGACAAAACCTTACTGTCACCCAGCGGTGCAGGTTTGAGTTTTTTTAAATTGGCAATCGCTTTATTAACGATGCCATCTTTATCACCTTCTTTGGCGGCGAGGTCAAACAGGATGGCTGGAATTCCAGCGTTGGCAAAATGAGCGGCGATTTGCGCACCCATCACACCAGCGCCAAGAATGGCCACTTTTCTGATATTTTTAGTTTTCATGGTTATTTCCAAAATGGTTAATAAGTTCCAGTTCATGGATTAAGTCGTAGGCAGTTCTGATTTGTTCAGCTTGTTCGACACTGATGATGCCGGCTGCTAAAGTTCGATCAATCAGAACCTGATAATTCTTGGTAGTTACCGCGATGCCGGTGGCATTACTGACGGCAATTTCTATGTTTTTCACTTGGCTTAACTGGTCAGAAGCGTTGGAGATTCTTGCCAGAATGCTGTTGTTCTGTGACAGCTCCCTGACCACCTCATTATCTACCAATGTTTCATTGTTGTTGGTGGCAAAACTGGCTTGATGAAAGGGTTTGCCTAAAGGAAAAACAATGATTTTCAATAACAAGGCTGCAATTCTGCCAAAGGCACTGTTGATGCTTTGGTTGATGTTTTTTTGACTCAGATAAAAACTGTCACGCATCGATTGTTTGAGGATAAATTTGGTGTTCTCATCATTGTTGTTTTCAAGGTACTGACGCAATACACCCATCTGAATCAACAATTGTTGATTACATTGTGCCAGGAAGCCTGTGAATTCTGTGTTGTTTTCAGATTTCAAGGACCATTTAATCAATGCCAAATCGGCAACCAGGGCATAAGTGCTGCTCATTCGGCGGACCAGATTCTTGTGTTTGGACTTCCTCCAGATAAACCGTCCCAGCCAGGATGTTCGTACTGCATAAACCCAAACCTTGGCACAATTATGCCAAATAAAGGCCATGTGTTTGAACAGCAAATAATCCAGTTTTTTGATATCAATAGACTGCTTGCTTAATTCTGTCACTTCCTTGCTGTACCAGGGATGAGCCGATAAGGCCACCTTTTTCATTAAAGGCAATTGGTTGATTTCATGGCTGTTACCATCGAGCTCCATGCTGAGGTGTTTGACCCTGAAATATTGATTGAGGTTGTTTTCACTTTTGATTTGATGGGCTTCTGACCCCAGTACCGTTCTCAGCCAGGACAATTGATGTAAGCTGATATCAAAAATCGAGTTTTTGAACAATATATTGGTGTAGCTCATCAGTGGATGGTCGTCATTGACCAAAGCCATTTCTTGAATATTCAATAAACGCTGGCGGTGGCTGAATTGTCGGTTCAGTTGTTTTTGCACCAAGCGATAATTCAGCAAAGCCCGCGAGTTTTGTTTCTTGATGTGGGCAAAAAACCACGCGATATAAGTGGTGCTGTCATGAATAGAACGCGATACGGCAGCTGGCCATATGCTGGCGGCATTGGCCTGTTTCTTATACATTTGCATGATGCCCTGATCGAGGTTTTTAAAGCCGCCTACTATTTGACTCAGGGGAATGAAAATATCCTCTGCGGAACAGCTGTAGTATCTGAACAAGCCTTTATACGCCACATTGCCTTGTTTGATGGTGATTTTATCGGTATCTGCGTCCAAAATGCACAAGGCAGTTCCCAAACGGGTACGTTCGCTCAATTCATTGGCGAAATCAGAAAGGTTTACTGCCAGATAAAACACCGAGGAGTTGGGTGTGCCCAGCATAATGATGTCATTGAAACTCAAACGAATACCATGTACCGATTGGTTGTGGTGGCTCTCAATGTCAATTCGTCCTTCAATCGAAGACTTGCCGTTTTCCAATAACTCATAAAGAAAAGTGGTGTTCAGAAACGGTTGTTTTTCTCCTGATGTAAAAGCTGGCAAGTATTGTCTTTTTTGCTCAGATGTACCGTTGCTTTGGATGATGCTGATGATTGATTCTGTATTGATGATGCCAATCAAAGCACTGAATAACGGGTCAATTTGAGCAATTTTGCTTAACACATAACTGACATCGCTGCGGCTGAAAGCACTTCCACCGTATTGTTTTTCGACAGTCAATCCTGTGTACAAAGCAGGTTTGATGACCTCTCTCCAAGAGACCACATCTTTGGTCTTGAGGTTAATCAGTTCTTTGGTCAGCTTTTTGGCGGCTGTTGAAATTTTGTTGGTATTGTCCAGTTTGAATTTAAAGTCTGGTTTGCCGTTATAAATGGATTTTTCAAAATCAGTCACCAGCCAACCATCATCAATTTTGTTGAATCGTTGCCAATTGATGCGGTCCTTGTAGTTAAAAATCCGCAATAATGGCAGGGTGATAAACAACATCCGGATGTGTCGGATGTTGCCTATAACGATGATGTTCAATAACAGGAACAGTGTGATGATGCCCTGGGTATTGGTGATAAATTGTAATTTATAAAATACGAATGGAGTTAAAAACCAAAATATTGACAACAACCAAAATGGCCACAAGTAAAAGCCATGAACCACAGCCAGAATAAATAATGTCAATAAATAGGGGGTCATTAACAGTTGGTGTTGGTTGTCAACGATGCCACGCCAAACTTAATCAATTCTTCCACTGATTTATTGAAATACTCGTGTTCCGGCATTTGTTTTGCCCGACTCGAAGCGCCAAAATCTCCCATGGTGTAGGTTAAAGCGCCAATGATGAAGTGGAAACGCCAGAATATGGTTTCTCTTGGCAGTTCAGGACAGGACAGGTGGATGGCTTCAGCAAACTCCTTGATGATTGGGGTGTAGCGTGTTGATAATAAGTGATGTAATGATTCACTTTGTTCGGCATAAGCGCGAGCCAATACCTTCATGAATACACGCCCACCTTGATGTCTGTCATTGATCATGTACAGTGCGGGTGCAATGAATGCGTGTAAAACCTGCTCAAGATTACAAGCCATTTTAGGGTTACCCTGATTCAAATCATGCAACATCTTTTCCCGAACCTGAAACAGGTTATTCAAGCGTCTTTCCAGCACATGCTCAATCAATTGTTGCTTGTTGCCAAAGTGATAATTGATGGCAGCTAGATTAGTGTGTGCCTGTTGGCTGATTTTTCTGATGGATAGTTCAGCAAAACCATGTTCCGCAATCAGGTTTTCCGTGCTGTTGAGAATTCTTTCCTTGGTTGATAGCGTTGTCATATTTAACTGTGAAAAATTAGGGTGTTGGCATTGTAAATGATGTGAAAAGGGTTCGCAATTCAAACGATTGTTTAAATCGCTTTTTACTTTGTTCTGCATTGCGTGAGAGACTTCACAAAAAAACCGCAGAAAAGCCAATAAAATCGGTGCTTTGCGGTTTCTAATGTCAGGTAAAGTTGATACAATGCGCGAGTTTTTGGAGTTGGCTTTCAATAAAATACATTTTGATTGTTGAAAAGCTGACTCAAAGAGACCTTTGCTCGATTCTGAGCAATTGAGAAAAAGAGCTAAAAATGGGCCAGTCAAGGCGGAAAATGCAGTCCAATACGCCGTTATTGGCAAGTTTTTCAACGCAGAGTGGCGTATTTTTAGACTTTTTATCTTTGATCACGAATCGAGCAAAGGTCTCTCAATAGTTAAATAATTTTTTTAATTTAAG
>JAUHXW010000275.1 GCA_030426705.1 Gammaproteobacteria bacterium | reverse complement strand
AATGGATCCAATGATGTCACTGGACCTTTGTGGGTGTTGATAAAATCTATTTCTTCCAAAGTTCCTGTGGTCATATTCGAGTTAACATCATTGCCGACGGTGTATCTGATTTTAAATCCTGTACCACCTTGACCATTGATAACAGGAATCAATTGACCATCTTCCTTAATGATTGTTGACTGGCTGATATCAAAATTTCTGTTGTCATTGATGGTGATACCGGTACCGCCCTGACCATAAAGGTTGTTGTCATCTTTAGCATGTATGGCCAAAGAAAAAGTGGTCAAAGCTGTTAAACAAAGTGTTTTGTAGAATTTCATTTTTTTATCTCCTGTGGTGCTTGCTTGGTGCTGTTTGAGCCTTCGTTATTACCGCTGTAAAAATAAAGGCCCAAGCCAACATAGGGTATGGATTGTTGCTTAGATTGCGAGTCAGCATGTTCAATCAAATGAGCCAGGTATTCATCGACTTCATTGGCCAAAGCCTGGCTTTTTTGACGAACATACGATTCCGCAATGTTATAAAGGGTTGTGGGTAAGGCTTCATGAAATACAATCCTTTGGAAACGCGCGCCATCGCGATTGGGGTCAATGTTATGATCTATGGTTTCCAACAGGTATTGGGTTGACACGCCCAAAAAGTCAATTTTCTGTATATCATCATTGTCATGCTCAGTCAGATAGTAGGGTTTCAGTAAAACCACCTGCTCATTGTCAACTTTGACAGAACCTGAAACCAATAAATCATCCAATATCGAGCGGTAAGTGGAACCGCCTGAATATTTCTCCACCAAAGATTTGAAATCATTGTGTTCTGTTGATTCAATTGGAATAATTTTAGGCTTGCCTTCGCTGTTCAAATAATTTTCGTCTTGTACCCAACCGGTCAGTACCCTGACAGCTCGATGCCAAATATTTTGGTCGGTTTGGTCAGAGAGCAAATCTTTTTTCATTTGGGCATCAACCTGCACCCTGGAAAGACCAGTGATGACAGAAATCCTGGATTTGGTTGGCGCTTTGCCATTGATACCAAAATGTTGATGAGCCACATCTACATATGTCCAGCGCAACACATCCGCCACTTCATTGAAGGGCACATTCAAACGTAACAAGATTCGGACCAGTGGCCTGAATATTTGAATCAGCATTTGTTTGATGGCTTTGTTTAATTGTTGTTTCATGACAATAATATTTATTTGATGTTACAAAGATAGCGTTAACCGGACTCTTTTGCAAGCTTTTTTGTAATTTTTTTTTCATATTTCTGCATTTATGACATTTTTCGCTTCTTTTTTATAATTTATATCTCATATTAACCAGAAAACATGCCGCACACAATTAACCAAACAATCCTTTATATGAATGCCAGAGTTTCATAAAATACCCGCTTCATTCATCAATATTTGTATCATGCCCACTATCAAAGACCGTTTTCGAGGATTCCTGCCAGTTGTTGTTGATGTCGAAACCGGGGGTTTTAACAATCAAACCGATGCTTTATTGGAAATTGCTGCAGTCATTATTGAGATGGAAGAAGATGGCACATTGAAACCTGGCGAAACCATCAATGCCTATGTCACGCCATTTGAAGGCGCCAATATTGACCCCAAGGCTTTGGAAGTCACCGGTATTGATTTGAACCATCCTTTGCGCATGTCTTTGAGTGAAAATGCAGCTTTGGGTAAAATATTCACTCCGATTCGCAAAGCGATTAAGGCAACCAATTGTACCCGAGCTATTCTGGTGGGCCACAATGCGCATTTTGATTTGGGCTTTGTGCATGCTGCTGCAGACCGTGCGGGCATCAAACGCAATCCATTTCACCCGTTCAGTTGTTTTGATACCGCCACCTTATCAGCATTGGCTTATGGACAAACGGTTTTGGCCAGAGCCATCAAAGCAGCGGGCATCGAATGGGCCGCTGATCAAGCCCATTCAGCACTTTATGACACCGAAAAAACAGCAGAATTGTTTTGTGCCATTTTCAATCAGGCCAATGACACCGGCATGTACACCCCCAAAGAAAGCTAAATTAGTTATTCAAAACCATTTTTAAAAATTGGGCATTCATCATCTAAACTGCCTTGAATTCGACTGCCTAAATCAAACACATCATCAGTATTACCACCATTCATATCGGTATTATCGGCTGAATTATTAGAAAAAGACACGCCACAACCAGAAACAACAGCTAATTCTGATGGCATGCCTTGATTATTACCGTTTGAATTGTTTGTTGAGTGAAGGATAAAAATGCCCCCACCTAGTCCTTTGGCATTGAAATCGCTTAATGCTGCACTGTTACTGATGGTGACATTTTCCATCCTTAAGGAACCACTGCGTACAAATATGGCTCCTCCTAATCCTGCAGAGTATCTTATTCCAGCTGCATATCCAGGTGCACCGGGCGCAAAACCATCAGCCCCACCGGCACCGAAGCCACCATAACCACCATAAGGTTCAACATAACCATAACCGTAACCCTGACTGCCTTGACCGCCGCCACCACCGAAGCCACCAGAACCACCAAAATAACCTGAGCCACCACCGCCACCAAATCCTCCTTGTTGGCCATACATGCTTGCATAGCCTCCAGTGCCAAACATACTATCAACACTTTGATAGTTACCATAACCTCCATACCCCCCTATGGGTTGCATGGGATCACTGTCGCCAAATAATCCACCACCACTGTTACCGGCTGCATTTCCAAACATACCACCGCCGCCATTGTCATAATTGCTAACAACAGAACGATCACCACCAACAGCGACCGAGTTTTCGATGGTGACATTGCTTAATGTCACATTGCCATCGTAGATGAACAATGATCCACCCAATCCCGCACCAGGTGCTCCACCATTGGTACCAGTATTGCCACCTTTGGCTCGTGATTGAATAACTTCAATGTCTCTGATTTCTACATTTCCAGATTTAACAAACAGCGGCCGGTATGCTTGTGCTCCCGTAATTATTCGGACAACATCATCACTCTGCAAGGTTACATCAGAATCTATCAGTCGCTTCATCACGCCTGTCAATAGAACATTACTGGATAATGTGATGGTATCGGCACCAGGATTCATATTGGCATCCAATATGGCCTTACTTAAGGTGCCAGCCACCAAACCTGTACCATCATCATTTGCTTCTGTGACTTGGAAATCTGCAGAATGCACAAATGTTGGTAAGACCAATGAAATGGCGCTGATCAAAATATTTTTTTGGATGCTTGTTGTTTTTGCAACGAAATGAGAATGATTCATACTTTCCCCCTTATTCTTCAAAACGATTTTTAAAAATGATGTCTGTGATGGTTGCGCCAAATTCAAAGGCACCCAAATCCCTGGGGCCATCTGCGAGCAAGCCACGCTGATCAACAGTTGTGGCATTGATATCACCACCATCAATGGCCTCGGAACTGAATGTCAAAGCATGGGTCAGCACGCAATTTCCATTGATATTGGGTTCAGCACAGCCATTGTCTGCCAAAGGACTGACTGTGCCGGCAGTTAATGTCGTATCATCAATGATGCCACAGCCATCACTGTCTTGATCTGAGATGTTATTCGCACCTTGTGCAGTGCCACCACTTGAAAGTACACAATCAGCAGGACTACCACTGTTGCCGGTAAATAAATTATTGCCAATTAAATCTATGCTTAACGCAAAAGACTCAATGGCGCCGGCATTATCAGCAGTGTTTTGATAAAAAGTATTGTTAAAAATCGCCTGAAGAGAACGTTCATTTGAAATGGCGCTGCCTTTTCCTCCTGTTCCATTGATACTGGTAGCCACATTTCCACTGAATGTGCTGTTTAGAATGACATTGCTGTTAGATTCGCTTAAATTCATTAAGCCACCACCAAAAAAAGCACGGTTATTTATAAATGTCACACCATTAACAGTCATGGCACCTGAATTTAATAGCGCACCACCATGAGAAAATGTATTTCCATCAGCACAACCATTTTTTAAATTGATGTTACTGATATCCAATGCTCCATTCACACCTACATGTAACAACCTGAACTCTGATGCGGTTACCGTTCCATCAATAGCACACGCAAGGTTACTGTCCCTTT
>JAUHXW010000274.1 GCA_030426705.1 Gammaproteobacteria bacterium | reverse complement strand
CAAGTGGATGTCGATGATCCAGTAGAAATCAAGCGCCGAGCCGCTGAAAAGTTGGTAGAGCATGTTAAAAATACTTTGAACAATAAGGAGTGAGCATGGAACTGTTTTTACAAAATATAACCAGTTTCCCAGTAGTGGTATTTACTTTCCTGGTAGCCATTATTTGTTGCTATTGGATATTGGCCATGATTGGTGCAGTGGACATTGACATGTTTGATATTGACGCCGACATAGATGTAGACGTTGATGCAGATGTGAATATCAATACGGACATAAACAGTGACCTAGATACTGAGGGTTTAGGCGGTGTGATGGGCTTTATGGTCAAGTGGGGACTGACAGGTATACCTGTTACTGTGATAGTTTCAGTACTGATAGCAACCTCTTGGTTGATTTGCTATTTGGTGGTTTCATTGCTGTATCCATTAATTCCATGGGAAGGCTTTAAATATTTGATGGGTGCGGTTTTACTGGTTGTTAGTTTTTTACTTTCAGTTCCTGTGACTGCACGTTTAATCAGACCATTTAAAAATATTTTTGTCTCACACAGTGCCGTGAAAAAAGCTTCACTGATCGGCATGGAATGCGTAGTGAAAACCGGCAAGGTTAACAGTCAATTCGGACAAGCGGAACTTGAAGATGGCGGTGCTGGAATGATTTTGGATGTTAGAGCAGATGAAGCTCTGAATATAAGAAAAGGGGATTTGGTGATACTGGCCGCTTACAACGATGATGATGGCAGTTTCCAGGTCACAAAGGCAGAATAATGATGGTTTCATGACGAAGAGAAACAATCACAAGATAATTAAAAAACTTTAAAGGAGAGCAAACTTATGAACAGTGATTTATTGATAGCCATAGCTACCTGGGCAGGTGTTGTCCTGCTGGCTGTTATCGGTCTGGCTTTGATTGTGATGAAGTTTTACCAAAAAGTAGAACAAGGTCAGGCGATGATTGTTAACACCATGAAAGAAGTACCGGAAGTGACGTTTACCGGCAGAACCGTGTGGCCGGTTATACATAAAAAAGAGTTTATGATCATTTCATTGAAAACCATTGAAATTGATCGGCGTGGACATGATGGTTTGATATGTAAAGACAACATCCGGGCAGATATCAAGGTAACCTTTTTCGTGAGGGTGAATAAAACCAAAGAGGATGTGCTGAAAGTGGCTCAAGCGATTGGTTGTGAACGTGCCTCAAAACAAGCCACCATAGATGAGTTATTCAGTGCGAAATTTTCTGAGGCTTTGAAAACAGTAGGTAAAAAGCTGGAATTTGAAGAGTTGTATGAGGAACGTGACCGTTTCAGAGATGCCATTATTGAAGTGATTGGTAAAGATTTGAATGGTTATGTGTTGGAAGATGCAGCCATTGATTACCTGGAGCAAACACCGATTTCGGCTTTGGATGCCAATAACATTTTGGATGCACAGGGTATCCGTAAAATCACTGAATTGACTGCTTTACAGCACATTTTGACCAACGAATTTGAGCGTGAAGAAGAAACCAAAATCAAAAAACGTGATGTCGAAGCCAGAGAACGTATTTTGGAATTGGAGCGCATCGAAGCCGATGCCACAGCGAGACAACAACGTGAGATTGCCACTGTCAAAGCACGTGAAGCGGCAGAGAAAGAAAAAATTGAAAGTGAAGAACGCTTGAAATCAGAAGCAGCGCGAATTGCCACAGAACAGGAAGTCATGGTGATGGAAGAGAACAAACGCCGTGAAATCGAAGTGGCTGCCAATAATCGCATGCGAGCCGTGGCTATTGAAGAAGAGAAAGTCACCAAGGTCAGACAATTGGAAATTGTAGGTCGTGAACGTGAAGTGGCCTTACAGGAAATCAACAAACAAAAAGATGTCGAAGTTGAGAAGAAAAACATCGCAGATGTGATTCGTGAGCGCATAGCTGTAGAAAAAACGGTTGCCGAGCAGGAAGAACAAATCAACGAATTGCGTGTGGTTGAAGAGGCTTTGCGTAATAAGAAAGCACAGGTTATCGCTGCCGAAGCTTTGGCTGAACAGGAGTTGATCAAGGAAATCAAAGCGGCGGAAGCCAATGAGAAAACCGCTGATCATCGTGCCAAAGAACGCATTGTGTTGGCAGAGGCGGCCAGAGAGTCAGCGGCCAAAGAAGCTGATGCCAAAATACGTTTGGCCGAAGGTGTGCGTGAAGAAGTGGCTGCAGCTGGCCTGGCTGAGGCCAAAGTGATTGAGGCCAAAGCTGCTGCGGAGCAAAAACGCGGTGAAGCTGAAGCGGCTGTGTTAGCCAGTAAGCTGAAAGCTGAAGCCGAAGGACAGGAGCAAATTGGCATGGCCAATGTTCGCGTCAAAGAAGCCGATGCACAAGGTGAAGAACAACAAGCCATGGTTGCGGTGAAAATTAAAGTGGCTGAAGCTGAGGCCATCAGAGAGCGCGGTGAAGCCGAAGCTGCTGTGATTCAGCAACGTTATGCTGCTGAAGCTGCTGGTTTGAAAGAGAAATTCGCGGCCTTGTCTACCATGGATGACAAAGTCAGGGAGCATGAAGAGTTCCGCATGGGTCTGGATATGTCGCATGTTGAAAATATGAAAGCCATAGAAGCCAATACCGGTATTGCTGAAACACAAGCCAAAGTCTTGGCAGAAGCCTTGAAAGAAGCCAATATCGATATCGTTGGCGGTAACGGCGACTTCTTAGAGAAATTCATGAGCTCATTGGCTGTGGGTAAAGCTGTCGATGGCGCGATTGGTAAGAGTGATATTTTGCAAGCGGCTGTTAGCAAGGTGATGAGTTTAGGTTCAGGTCAAAAGTTTGATAAAGATGCTGTGACCAAGATGATTAAAAAATTATCAAGAACCGATGAAGAGTCAGAAGAAAGTTAATGACTGAAAGGCCATGAGTCGTGATTGACTCATGGCTTTGCCTTCTTATTCAAACTCTTATTAGATAATCAAGGACAAACAATGGCTGAAAACAACACCATCAACCAGGCAGTCGCTGAAGGCGGTTCATATGAATTGATTCGCAAGCGCCTGGAAGACCAAAATAAACAATTAGAAAATCAAATCATTGAGCTCAATCGTTTGCGTGAACAAGAATTCGGCAAAACGGTTTTGGAAGTCATCGATCGCGTGCGGGTTCGCACTGAAAACAATTGTACGCCACGCGATATTGTGCGTATCAATGGTCAATTGTTGTTTGGCTACAATGTGTTTATTGGCCTGAAAAAAGAAACCAAGGTTTCTGATGTATTTGCTTTGTATGGCCTGCATGAAAATGAAGGTAAATTTGAAGTCAGGGAAGAGCCCATCGCAGGCACCTTTTTGGATGATGAATTGTTCGTTAAGCAATTTCAGGAGCTATACAGTTATTACAAAAATACCCATTTAGTTCAGTTGAGGGTGGTCAATCAGAAATTGCTGGCTGCCTTTCAAATTGGTGAAAAGATTGGTGACATCCGAGTGTTTCGTTGGGGCATTGGGTCCAATGGTGAAGTTAAATACATTGACGACCGAGGTGAGCGTGACATCGAATTACCACCTTCTTATGACTTCGAATGGCACAAAGTTTCCAGGGAAGCTTTTGTTCAAGGCAGGCATCCGCATGTATCCATTCTGGATGAAGTTTTTGTGGAAACGGTGGGTGGTGATTTAACCATTAAAATTGAAAACAACACCGAGGATGGTGAAGGCATCTACCGTGAGGATGTTGAAGAGCCTAACCAGTCTTTGGAAGACGCTGAAATTCACTATGCCAAGGTCAATGAGCTGATTTTGCTCAAAATATTGCCCTACAAGGAAGAGGTTTGGCGCTATTTTGTATTTAATACACGGAATAATGAAGTGCTTCGTATCGATGAGATTGGTGATGCTTGCGTACAATTACCCAACGACCATGGCATCATTTTTCCAGGCGGTTATTACTTACAAAGTGGTGAGTCAAAAGTATTTGCTGAGGATGTCAAAGGATTAAAATTTAAACGCCGGTGGAATTCTCCCAATGGCGAAGATGTGTTGTACGTGTTTTACGAGCACCACGAGGGTAAATTTGCCCTGTTTTCTTACAACATGATTCGTAAGGAGTTACAAAGTCCCATATTAGGC
>JAUHXW010000273.1 GCA_030426705.1 Gammaproteobacteria bacterium | reverse complement strand
CAATTCTTTGATTTCAATATTTTTTAATTCAACCAACTGGCTCCAGGGACCATTGTTTTCCAGAAACGATTTGAGTCTAGACATCGCATATACCGGCACATTTTGGGTTCCGGCCGCTTCTCTGCCCATATGCATCAACCCAGTATAATGACCGATATGACCATGGGTTAAAAACACACCTGCCAATTTGTAAATAACATCAGGAGCCAACTTTTGTAAAACATACATTTGTTCGCGAATATCAGGCGTCGCTTCAAACAAATATTTGTTGTTATCATCTAAATCGATGAGTGCCAACGAGGTAGCATATTTACGATTTTGAGCATCATCCCAACCCGCTTGGCAATGTGGCTTGTAACAATTTAATTGCGGATAGCCCGCATCTTGAGCAATGCCGAGTATATATAAATCGACACCTGTTCGAGTTGTACCTTGAGCCAAATGAGTGACAAGAAGGCAAAAAATTAGCATTATTTTTTTATTCATAACACATTGCATCCATTGAATTTATTTCATCATACCATGACCAATGGGATTGGCTATTGTTATGAATTTATGCCATGATAATTTCAATTCAACAATCTCAGCACAACATGAAAAACTTGTTTTTAAAACCCCTCTTAAAAGGCTCATTGGTCGTATTTCCAGTTATTATCACCATTTGGGTGATTGGGTCCTTGGTGACCTGGATTGATGGTTTGGGGCACAAGGCTTTGGAACCGTTTTTACTGGATCATCTGATTTTTCCGGGTGCGGGTCTGATTGTGGTAATCGCCATTTTATTGGCTGTGGGCTTGTTGTTCCAGTTCAACTACATCAATTGGGTTTTTACCAAAATTGAAAACAATCTGATGAAATTTCCTTTGGTCAAAACGGTTTACAGCGCCATGAAAGATTTGGCCAGCATGTTTGACAACAAGCAGAACCAAGACCAACAAGTCGTTTTGGTGAACATGCAATCATCAGGATTAGGTAATCTGGTGGGCATGATTACCAACACCCAATTACCACAAGCTGTAAACACAGAACATGACAATCAACTGGTTGCGGTGTACTTACCCATGAGTTATATGGTGGGTGGCTACACCATTTTGATTGAAAAAGATAAGGTTAAGCCGGTTGACTGGTCGTTTGAAGAAGCCATGCGTTTTGCTTTAACGGCTGGTGTTTCACAAAAGCCTGAGGATTTTGCTGAAAAAATCATGAAGAAACATTAGTTTTTCAAAACAGTATTTAACTGGTTGATAGACAGTTTCTATACCTTCAAGTATCATTAGCGCTTCATAATTTCTTACAAAAAAACATGGCTGAATACATTTATACCATGATGGGTGTGAGCAAAACTGTGCCGCCCAATCGTGAAATCATCAAGGACATTTCTTTGTCGTTTTTTCCCGGCGCCAAGATTGGCGTGCTGGGTTTAAATGGCGCGGGTAAATCAACGGTGCTGCGCATCATGGCGGGAATCGATACCGAGTATTCTGGTGAAGCCAGACCACAACCGGGCATCAAGATTGGTTATTTGCCACAGGAACCGCAATTGGAAGATGACAAAACCGTTCGTGAAAACGTTGAAGCTGGCATGGGTGATGTTAAGGATTTGCTCACTGAGTTCGATGAAATCAACATGAAATTCGCCGAACCCATGAGCGATGATGAGATGAATGATTTGCTCATGAAACAGGCCGAGTTACAGGAAAAAATCGATGCTGCCAATGGTTGGGATTTAGATCGCACCATGAATATGGCTGCTGATGCTTTGCGCTTACCGCCTTGGGATGCTGAGGTCAAAAACCTTTCCGGTGGTGAGAAACGTCGGGTGGCTTTGTGTAAATTGTTGCTGTCTTCACCAGATATGTTGTTGTTAGATGAGCCGACTAACCATCTGGATGCTGAAACGGTGGCATGGTTAGAACGTTATTTGCATGATTTCAAAGGCACCATTGTGGCAGTGACGCATGATCGTTATTTTTTGGATAATGCTGCTGAGTGGATTTTGGAATTGGACCGTGGCCATGGCATCCCCTGGAAAGGCAATTATTCTTCCTGGCTGGAGCAAAAGGAAAAACGTTTGGAACAGGAGTCTAAACAAGAACAGGCGCACATGAAAACCATCAAACAGGAACTGGAATGGGTACGCTCCAACGCCAAAGGTCGCCGCACCAAGTCCAAGGCCCGTTTGAAACAGTTTGAAGAATTACAATCCAAAGAGTTTCAAAAGCGCAATGAAACTTCGCAGATTTACATACCACCCGGCCCGCGATTGGGTGATTCAGTGGTTGAATTCAACAATGTATCCAAAGCGTTTGGTGACAAATACCTGATTGATAATTTGTCATTCAAAGTACCCCAAGGTGCCATTGTTGGCATCATTGGTCCCAATGGTGCAGGTAAATCGACTTTATTCAATATGATTGCTGGCACTGAGCAACCGGACGAAGGCTCCATCAACATCGGTCCGACAGTAGAACTGGCTTATGTTTCGCAAAGCCGTGAAGACTTGGGTCATGACCGTCCTTTGCACGAAGAAGTGGCAGATGGTGAAGAAATCATCAAAATCGGTAACTACACCGTGCCTGCCCGTGCCTGGCTCAGTCGCTTTAATTTCAAAGGTGCTGATCAGCAAAAACTGGTGAAACATTTATCCGGAGGTGAACGCAACCGCTTGCAGTTGGCCAAAGTGCTGAAAATGGGTGGTAATGTGTTATTGCTGGATGAGCCGACCAATGATTTGGATGTGGAAACGTTGCGCGCCCTGGAAGAAGCCTTGTTGAGTTTTGCCGGCTGTGTGATGGTCATATCGCATGACCGCTGGTTCCTGGATCGAATCGCCACGCATATTCTGGCTTATGAAAATAATTCGCACGTTGAATTCTTCGAAGGCAACTACACCGAGTATGAGCAGGACTATAAAAACCGTCATGGTAAAGCCTTACAACCCGAACGCATCAAATACCGTCCTTTGAAAAAATAAACATCAAAAGGGCTTGTTGCAAGCAGGCCCTTCGCTTTTTTTCAAAAAATTAACCTTAATTGGTTAAAATGAATACATTCCATCGCATTATTCAGTCATGGCCAAATTAAATACTTTATTCCTGAGCTTCCTGTTCATTAACTTCTCCGTTGATGCAACCAAGTTTGATTACCCTGAAGCTTTTGCTGATTTGGATGGCTCTGCTTTCAATCTGATTGAACTGAGCCACAACAAATCCAATGAGCTTAAATTCAGCCTTAAAGCCACAGAACTCAAAATCAACCTCAATTCCGCCAAAGCGAGCTCATCAAACCAGAACATCAGCTTCAGCCAATCATTTGAAGGTGGCTACATCAATGCCACCAAAGGTGACAACAGTTTATTTGGTCAAATCCACCTGAACAACAAACATTATATTTTAACCACCAACACGGCTGGCATATGGGCGGTTGAACTCCCTTCGTCAGGTTTACATTTCAACGGTTGTGATTTAGACCATTCCCCAGGCAACCAGGTCAATTTGCCGCTACCACCAGCATCAGACAAAATGGTTTCTGACAAAGCAGCTGGCACCATCATTGATGTGCTGATTGTTTATGACCTTGGCATCAGCAATCGTTATCCCGGTGATTTGTTACAAACACGGGTAGACCAGTATTTCCATGTAGCCAATCAAACCTATGCCAATTCCAACCTTGACCTGGCACTTCGACAGGTAGGACTCGAACAGGTGGGCTATAACTACAACAACAGCAACGAAACTTTGAGAAATCAATTGCAGGAAAGCCTGACCAATGTGACTTATCAGGGTTTGGAAACTGTGCGCAATTTGCGAGAAGACACCGGTGCTGATTTGGTCATCTTTTTAAGACCTCATAACATAGAAACCCGGGGCAGCTGTGGCATTGCATTTTTCCCAGTTTCTGGTTCATCCGGCTCAACACTCAACTCAACTTATGGTGTTAACGTGATGGCTGATGGTATGAGCAGTTGGTCAATTTGTACCGATCAACTGATGGTGCATGAAGTTGGTCATAATTTAGGCGCAGGCCATCATAACTGGGACCCAACCCAAATCGACTACCTGGCTGAAGCCAGAGGTTTTGCAAAGATTGGGCAGTTTGGCACAGTCATG
>JAUHXW010000272.1 GCA_030426705.1 Gammaproteobacteria bacterium | reverse complement strand
AGTCAGTTCTGGGTTCAATGCCGTGGTCAATAAACCCCTGTTCCGCATCAACGAAACACCTGTCACTTTACTGCCTTTATTGCGTTTAATCATCATTGTTTTGATCGGCTATCTGGTTTCAAAACTGGTCCGCATCATCATCAAACGCGTGGAATCACGCCGCAGCAATGACAAGTCGCCGGTATTCTTTATGCTGGATAAATTGATTCATTACATCATCATTTTTGTCGCTGCATTGGCTGGTTTCACCACCTTGGGTATAGATTTCAGTAATTTGACCTTAATCGCTGGTGCGTTGTCGGTCGGTATCGGTTTTGGTTTACAAAACATCGTCAGTAACTTTGTGTCTGGTTTGACCATCATGTTCGAGCGCACACTGAAAGTTGGTGATTACATTGAAATCGAAGATGGTTTCACCGGCACGGTTAAGGAAATCAATGCCAGAAGCACCAGAATCAACACCAATGACAACATCGATGTGGTGATACCCAACTCGGATTTGGTCACCAATCAAATCATCAACTGGACCTTACGAGATTCCATCAAACGGGTCAAAATACCATTTGGTGTGGCCTACGGCACCGACAAGGATTTGGTCAAAAAAGCCGCGCAGGAAGCTGCCGAGAATGTGCCTTACACTTTAACCAACATGAACGGCAAAGAACCTGAAGTGTGGATGACCGGCTTTGGCGACAACAGCCTGGATTTCGTGCTGCTGGTCTGGGTTTCCAAATACGGCGTCCGCCGCCCCAACCGCATCAAAGCCGCCTACCTCTGGGAACTCGACACCGCCTTCAACAAATACGGCATCGAAATCCCCTTCCCGCAAAGAGTCTTGCATCAGGCTAAAGATTCTGCTGATTTGGATGATGGGTTGGGTAAGGCTGAGTAGTTATGTTAAATGTCAGCTCCAATAGTTAGTGGTCGACTGGATTAGCATTCTCAACACACCTTAGGCATAGCGCAAAAATTTCGCTTTCTTTCCGGTAACAACCTCAATGTTACTTGCAATTTCTGAAACCACTTTTGCTGCAAGTGCCTCATCGACTAAGCCTTCAAAGACTACTTGGACACCGATGTCCTCGAATGAAAAAGAAATTCTACATCCTTCGATTGAAATAGCTAATTCTTCATCTGTCGAGGCATCCTCAAACGGAATTGAAGTTGTAACAAAAGGATTTGTACCATCTTCGAATTCGAACCAGCTTCCATCTACACTTTGAATCAGATACTCTATCATCTAACTGCCTAACAATTACTTAAACACATGCATTTTAACTGTTGTTTTCATTAAAAAGAGCTGATTTTGTTCTATTCTTAGATGATTTTACTTATATTTTCTGGTTCCCATGCTCCAGCGTGGGAACCCAGAGGCTTCTTGGCCAAATGACATATGGATAAACAATCAAGCTCTATAGAAAATATGGTCATTTGCTGTGTAGTAACAATAAAAAGTGTCATCCTGAGTGCAGCGAAGCGAAACCGAAGGATCTCACCACGCTGGCTCGTACCCAATAAAAAAATCACCCGTAGTTCAGGAGATTGTCTCTACGCTCCTGGTTCGAGCCCTTTGAGTCGCTGCGCGGGGTAAAAAGGTTATCCTGCTTTTTTATCTTCGATGCGCTTCGCTTACTCAGTATGACAAATGCCCAATCATCCTTTGGAAACTCACACTTCCACAAGCTCAGTATTCTTACTTTTCTGGTTCTGCGAAGGTGCTTTTTTAAACCTCAACAAAAAAATAAATCTGTTGGTGGGGTCGGGCTTGCGCCAGTTTGTGGAGTTCATCCTGATTGACCACCAGGATTCTGGGGTAGCCACCGGTGGTTTGTGCATCGGCCATGGCAAGGATGGTTTGACCATCAGGAGTGACTTGTAAACTGCCAGGTAGCAAGCCTGAACTTTTCATGGAAAAATCAGTGGGATGGGTTAATGAGTCGGCAATCAGCCGAAAGCCTTGGCGATTACAATCCTGGCTGAGGTGATAAACTTGGCCAAAGGCTTGTCGAATGGTTGCGGTATCAAAGCGGTTGACTTCGGGTCCCGGTTTGGCTCGCACCACCAGAATGTCAGGTGTTTGTATTTTTTTCCAATTGGGCTTGCTTATGCCATTCACCACAGCTGGCTTGCGCAAGGGCAATTCATCACCAGCACGCAAAGCCCGACCTCGATATCCGCCCATACCAGCTACAGACAAGGTGCTTTGACTGCCCGCAATCAAAGGTACATCTAAACCACCAGCCACTGCAAGGTAAGCCCGCACACCTTGTTCCAAATGCCCCATTTTGAAACAATCACCTTGATTCAAGTGAATCACTTGATCTGTGTTGACCGGCCGATCATTGACCAGGTAGTTGAATTCAGCGCCAGCCACGGCAACCGTACAAGCCACATTGCTGATCAGTTCCAAACCTGTCCAGGTGATTTCCAACAAGCCCTGACACGGCTGATTGCCAACCATTTTGTTGGCCAATTGTGCCGAAACTTTGTCCATAAAGCCCGAAACTGGCACGCCCCAATGTGCCTGCATAAACCGCCCGCCATCCTGCACGGTGGTAAAACTGCCAGCTTGAATGATGCTCAAGGACATAATGCTTTGAATGCTTCAAGTTCAATGGGCTTAAATCTCACCTTATCCATGGGATTTAAAAGCATTGGCTGGGTTTGGCCCCAGTCAATCATTGTTACTGGTGTACGGCCAATCACATGCCAACCACCAGGGCTTTCAAGGGCATATATACCCGTTTGCTGGCCGGCAATGGCCACGCTACCAGCAGCCACTTTTAATCTGGGTGAGCTTTTGCGGGGTATGTTCCAGCTGACATGTGCACCATCCAAATAAGCAAAACCCGGTAAAAATCCCAACATGCTGACTTGATATTCCTGTTCGTAGTGCTGTTTTATCAGCGCTTCCTGTTCCATGCCTGACTGTTCACACACGCTGTGCAAATCCGGTGCCAGCTCAGGGTGATAACAAACCGGAATTTCATGTGTTTGGCTCGAGCAGGTTTGCCAATCATTTTGCAAAAGCCGCTCAATGACTTCAATGCTGGGTTCAGGGTTTTGTACAACTTGATCAAACACCACGGTGATGTCCGCCATGCCAGGAATCACATTGATCATATTGGGCAATGGTCGTTGCCGCAAAGCAGCACATAGACCATGAATGGCAGCCAATCGATGCTCACTTTTGGCCAGATAAAAAGTCAGGGCGCAATCGCCATTGGCCAGTACTTTTTTGATGCGTATGGTACTCATCGGCGTGGTGCCCTGATTTGGATACCTGCAGCTTGTAAACCCTGATGCAGCCTTTGTGCTGTTGGCAATGAACCATGATGATCGCCGTGCAAGCAGATGGTTTCAGCCTTGATCATGATGTTTTCGCCAGTGATGGCTAAAATGCTTTGTTGCTGCACCATGCTGATGACTCGTTCAAGCATGCTGTTTTGATCCGTCAACACTGCGCCAGCTTGGTTCCTTGGCACCAGTGTTTTGTCAACGGTATAAGCCCGGTCAGCAAAAGCCTCTGCGACAAACCGAACACCGACTTGCTCAGCAGCTGTGGCCATAGCAGAATGCGCCAAACCATAAAACATCAGCTTGTCATCTATTTCAGCCACCGTTTCGACCAATAATGTGGCCAATGGCAAATCCTCTGCTGCCTGGTTATACAAAGCACCATGCGGTTTGACATGATTGAGTGACATGTGTTGCTGATTGACCCTATCGACAAGCAACAAAATTTGATCACGGATACTGGCTTTGAGTTCATGAGGTGGCAGATCCATTGGACAGCGTCCAAAATTTTCCCGATCTGGATACGATGGATGCGCACCCATGGCCACTTGATGTGTTTTGGCCAAGCGGATGGTTTGTGTCATCACCTCTGTATTTCCGGCGTGTCCGCCACAGGCGATGTTACAGGAACTGATAAAAGGCATGATGGCCGCATCAGTGTCACCCTGCTTGAGAGACTCATACTCCCCCAAATCACAGTTTAAATCGATGCAATGGTTGTTATCGGACATGATTAAGTCAACGCAAAATACAAAGACTTACCGCCCAGAAATAAGGTCACGGCAATGACCAAAGCGCCCAAAATATTGTGTAACCAGGTG
>JAUHXW010000271.1 GCA_030426705.1 Gammaproteobacteria bacterium | reverse complement strand
AATCAAAGTGGCAATGACGACCCTTTCGGTAAAGATGCGCCGCTCAACAAAAGGTTGTTTTAATAGTTGCCCCATGATTTCAGGAGTTGCGGATAGAAATTTGCAACCTGTCCAGTAAATATTTAATCCAGGGCCAAATCAATGTTGCTGTTATCAGTGGTAATAAGTCGCTGGCCTTAGGCTTGTAGCCAAAACTTACCCAATCAATAAAAGAACGGATTAGAATGTCATTAAATAACAGCACCACCACCATGCCCAACAGTTGCCAAATTGATTTCATGCGCAATTGTTTGGCCGATTTGGTCACCAGAAAAGACAAAGCCACCAGTGACATGCCATGTTTTCCCAGCAGGCTCCCCATTAACACGTCAGTCAACAAACCATAAGCAAAAGCCACATACATCACACGGCTGTTGGAGGCGTTCAGTGACCAGTAAGCAATCATCAAGGCAACCCAATGGGGCTGAAACCACACAATAATATTTGGCCAGGGAATCAACATCAACAACAGGCTGCACAATAAAGACAGGTGCACCAGTAAAGTCGAAGCAGTTTGATTATTATTCTTGCTCATCGGTATTGTTTTGCTTTGATGGCCAAACCAAAAAGACTTCGGTCAGCCTTTCCAGATCTGCATAAGGGACAGCAATCGCTGACTGGAAAGTGCGATCGGCACTGATTGAAACTTCAGTGATTTCAGCGACTCGTAATCCACGTGGGAACCGATTTCCAAAACCAGAAGTAACCACCACATCTCCAACCCGTATGTCGGCACTGGTGGGTATTTCAGATAAGGTCATATTTTCGCCATTGCCGTATGCGATGGTACGTAATCCATTGCGCAAAATTTCAACCGGCAAGCCATGTGCTGTGTCAGTGGCCAAAATGACGTGCGCAAATTGTTGTGACAACACATCCACTTGGCCAATCACGCCTTCCAGACTCAAAACTGCCTGGCCGATTTTCAATCCCTGACTGGTTCCCTGGTCAATAATAATCTGTTGTTTTTTTTGTGACAGGTTTATGTTGGAAACAAATGCCACAGAGGTGGTTAAGGGGCTATTTTGTGTGGCATTCAACATGTTTCTCAAACGCTCATTTTCAGCTGTCAGAGATACATTTTGTTGTGCCTTTAATTTGGCATCGAGTAATTGTTCTTTGAGTTCTGTATTTTCCTCAATCAATGCAGCCTGTCTGGAAAATGCTACCTCGGTTATTTGATAAATTTCCTGTGGCCATTCAACCAATTTGATTAATGGAATGGCTGCCAGTGACAACGTACTTCTGACGGGTTGTGCCAATTGGTGGTTTTTATCTGCAATCATTAACGACATGCAGATAAACTCCAGGATTAAAAATTTAAACAGGGGTGATTGGGTTACTTTTTGCTGACTGGTAAGAGATTCCATTAATTTGGGTCAATGAGCATGCACAAATTACCTGAAAGGTGCAAAAAAGTCACTGCCTTCTTCATCGATGATTTCCAGCGCTTTTCCACCGCCCCGTGCTACACAGGTCAAAGGATCTTCGGCCACAAAAACCGGCAAACCAGTTTCTTCCATCAATAATTTGTCCAAATCTTTCAACAAAGCACCACCACCAGTTAAGACAATGCCTTGTTCAGCCACATCGGCACACAATTCAGGCGGGGTTTGCTCCAATGCGGTCTTCACTGCATCAACAATGCCGGTCAAAGGTTCGTGTAAGGCTTCCAGGGCTTCATTGTTGGTCATCACAAATTTACGTGGCACACCTTCTGCCAGGTTTCGACCTGACACTTCCAGTGATATTTCTTCTGCAGCTGGATAAGCACAACCGATTTCATGCTTGATGCGCTCGGCGGTTGATTCACCGATTAATGTGCCGTAACTGCGTCTCACATAAGAAATGATGGAATCATCAAATTTATCACCACCAATTTTCACTGATGCCGAATAAACAATACCATTCAAAGACAATACTGCCACTTCAGAAGTACCACCACCAATGTCCAATACCATGCTGCCACGGGCTTCATGAATCGGAATCCCTGCACCAATGGCTGCTGCCATCGGCTCTTCAATCAGGAATACTTCAGCAGCACCTGCCCCAGAAGCTGATTCCTCAATCGCTCGGCGTTCAACTTGAGTTGAACCACAAGGCACACAAATCAGCACACGACAAGAAGGCTTTAACCAACGGTTGGAATGTACTTTGCGAATAAAGTGCTGCAACATCGCAGAAGTCATATCAAAATCAGCAATCACGCCATCTTTCAATGGGCGTATGGTCTTAATGTTACCAGGCGTTCTGCCCAGCATCATTTTGGCATCGACACCAACTGATGCAATGTTGGCGTGTCCACCTCTGTTTTGGTCCATTCTGACAGCAACAACCGAAGGTTCATTCAGCACGATGCCATGATCGCGCATGTAAATAAGGGTGTTGGCAGTTCCTAAATCTATCGATAAATCGTTTGAAAACAGACTTCTGAATTTTTTAAGCATGTGAAAATTTGTTATAACATCTGATTGGTAAAAATGGCATAATATCCGGCTGCCTGACCACGTTTCAGGCCAATCAGCGAATTATATATGAATCCAGCTAGATAAATGTCAATTAATCGTAAAGAATTAGAAGAAATTGCTGCCCTGGCACAATTGAATATTCCAGAACAACAAGTCGATCAAATCACCTCTTCATTAAACCAGGTGATGCAGATGATTGAACACATCAATGATGCCAATACAGCTTCGGTTGTACCGATGGCGCACCCGAATGATGCCTGGCAATTGGTACGTGCTGACCAAGTGACCGACAGCTCTCACAAAAGTGATTTGCTGGCGCTGGCGGCCCATGCCGATGAAGATCATTACCTGGTTCCCAAGGTGATTGAATGATTAACTTAAGCATCAGAGAAATGGCTGCCTTGTTGCAGTCCAGGGAAATCAGTGTTCAGGAATTGTGTGGCATTTATTACGACCGGGCCAAAGCCTTTAACGACCAAACCAATGCATTGATTACGCTTTACCCAGAGCTGGATGCGGCTGAAATATTGAAAGCTCAGGAGGCTGTCAAATCAGGTGACTCAATATTGGCTGGGATTCCTTTGGTGCATAAGGACTTGTTTTGCACCCTGGGACATAAAACCACTTGTGCATCGAAAATGCTGGAAAATTTTGTCTCGCCTTATGATGCCACAGTGGTCAAAAAGTTAAAATCAAAAGGCATGGTTACGCTGGGCAAAGCCAATATGGATGAATTTGCCATGGGATCATCCAATGAGCACTCAGCCTTTGGCCATGTTTGTAATCCCTGGGACAAAAGCAGGGTGCCAGGTGGTTCTTCAGGCGGTTCAGCTGCAGTTGTAGTAGCCAGAATGGCCCCCGTAGCAACAGGTACGGACACCGGTGGTTCTATCAGACAACCGGCCGCTTTTTGTGGCATTACTGGCATCAAACCCAGTTATGGCCGGGTTTCTCGTTATGGCATGGTGGCTTTTGCTTCATCCCTGGATCAGGGTGGGGTGATGGCACCGGGTGCCGATGATTGTGCTTTGGTGTTATCGGCGATGACTGGGCATGATGTTTTGGATTCAACGTCAGCACAACAACCCGGCTGGCAATGGCAAAAACCTGAATCACCAGATATGTCAGGCATCAAAGTGGGTGTGGTCGCTTCCTGGATTGACGGTTTGCAGGATGAGGGTATCAAGCAACATACCCTGGCAGCTGTTCAACAATTCAAAGACAATGGTGCTGAAATCATTGACATCGAGCTGCCACATGCCGATTTGGCGGTATCGGCTTATTATGTACTGGCACCGGCTGAATGTTCATCCAATTTATCACGATTTGATGGCGTGCGATTTGGTCATCAAACTGCACAAGCTGCTGATTTGGAATCACTGTACCGACAGTCTCGCAGTGAAGGATTTGGCGAAGAGGTGCAAAAGCGCATCATGATTGGCACCTGGGCATTGTCATCGGGTTATTACGATGCTTATTACCTCAAAGCCCAAAAAGTCCGCCGTCTGATCAGTGACGATTTCAAGCAAGTGTTCCAACAAGTGGATGTGATAGCTTGTCCTGTTTCACCGGAATTGGCTTTCAAGCATGGAGAGAAAGCCGATGGTGTGAGCATGTACCAGG
>JAUHXW010000270.1 GCA_030426705.1 Gammaproteobacteria bacterium | reverse complement strand
TTTCATGCTTTGAAAATTAATTCACCCTTGGTATGACTCTTTAAGTTTAACATAATGGTTGGCTGAGTATTCCAAATAATCCTGTTGCGACTGTGACATGTCTTTGACTTTTCTGGCTGGATTACCTACCCAGAGTTCACCGGTTCTGATGACCTTACCAGGTGGTAATACGCTGCCAGCACCCAACATGCTGTGGTGTTCCATGCGAGCGTTATCAAGGATGGTGGAGCCCATGCCAACCAAACAATAATCACCAATATCACAAGCATGCAAAATGGCACCATGACCAACAGTTACGCCTTTGCCAATGATCAAAGGTCCACCTTTTGGGTTTTGTGCTGTTTTATGAGTGACATGCAGGATGCTGCCGTCTTGAATGTTGCTGTCAGCACCTATGATGATGTGATTGACATCACCGCGGATGACACACATGGGCCAAACCGAAGCGTTTGCGCCAATTTGGACCTCACCAATCACCACAGCCGCTTCGTCAATATAAGCAGTGTCAGCGATTCTGGGGTGGTGGTTTTTAAAACTACGTATATTGTTCATTATCACAATGAAAAAGCGCCTCAAAAGAAGCGCTTTTTATCATTTTGTATTTAATCAATATTTGATGATAAAGTCAGTTTCAAAACCTTTGTCTTTAAACGACATGACCATGTCCTGGGTTTTCCAGTACAACATACTCATGGTCAGTTCTTTCTGTAAGGCCAGCTCTTTTTTCACTTTCTCAGGCATGTTGGGCATTTCCGCCATGGCAAATACCTGTTCCATGATTTGCTTATAACCATCGGCATTGGCTGAGAAGGTCATTAAGGCTGCAGTGCCGTCGTCTTTAACCTTATCACTGAGTTCTCCGCCGCCTTCATGGCCCATTGAAATGCCTATGGTGTCTGAAGAGATGGCAGCATACAACTCACTGATATCTAATGGAATGTCTTTGCCACTGATCATGGGTACTTTATCCGCCAGGGTAATCAATGAACCATCGGTGTTGATTTCCATGTTTTGTAATTGTGGCATCATCATCTGTGCCATACCCAGTAAGGCTTGGGTTTCGTCAACAGCCAGGAAAACCTGGGTTTTGAAACTCTCAACGATTTCTTTAGGATTCGGGTTATTCATGTCCGCATTGGCCATGTTGAGCTTCAATTCATCCAAAGAGAAATTAAAACCTTTGAAGTTACCTACAAACGGTGGAATGGGTTGGCTTAACTGCACTTGGAGGTCTTGGGCTTTTTGGTTAAGATCAGCAAAGTGTTCACATTGATAAGGCGATTCAACCACTTTGTTTACATATTTAGTGGCCACTTCTTTGGCATTAACCATGTCAAAGCTCATGCCAAAACCAAAGGCCGCATTTTTATTACCATGCGGAACCCGGCCAGCCATTTTGGCCATGTCTTGAGAGATTTCCTGATCCATTTCCCAAACGAAAGCGCCATTGATGGTGTCATTGGTCAATGCCCTGCTACCTGCGACCATTCTCGGTGCATTGCCCAATAGGGTGCTGATTTCCTGCTTACAGGCTGCAGACAACATGTTTTCGTCAATTTGCATGAAGTTAACCAATGTGGAATTGTGCTTACTTGGGTAGATGAAGTGGTCAGCTATGGCGTGAAAATCAAGTACCAACAGGTCGTCATTGATAAAACCGTGTGATTTTCTGACCTGATCAAGTACGGAGCGGTCATCTGCCAAAGATCTGGCTGGTTTCTCAGCGCCAATAAGTTGGTTAACCATTTGGTCTTTCAACACAGTTGGTGCGCCGCTGACAACCAGATAATCATTGTCGGTAGCAATCAGGATGTTCAATTTTTTGTCGCCAATTTCTCGGACTTTGATGCCATTGACATCAGTCACCGTTAACGGCATTTCAAACTCGGATTGCATTTCATCCAGCATGGCTTCAACTTGATGACCTTTGCTGAGTTTGATGCGCAATACGGGGAATAAGTCGACCATATAAATGGCCAATTGGGTTTCACCCACTTTAAATCCGGCTTTGGCCAATTTGTCTTGAACCAACCATTTATCAACAAAAGCCAGTACTTTTTCTTTTTGTTGATCACTGTTTTCGACGGCGGTTGAAGCTTCTGTATCTTCTTCTGAGTTTTCTTGTTGTGCTGCTTCATAAGCGGCTCTTTTTTCTTTCAACTCATCGACTTCATTCATGGCTTCCTTGAGGATGACTTCGATGTATTTAACCGCACCATCCATATTGGCTTGCATCACCTCCAGGTATCTTTCCGGATAAGCATCCGGGTTAAAACCACTGGTAATCAACAAGGGTGAATCTGCCGGGATGTATGACATGATGGCAGGTTGCGATTGTTGCACAACCGGTGTTTCGGTTGCTTTTTGTTCTTTTTCATCTCCGCCACAGGCAACCAACAGTGCGGTAGACATAAAGATCATGAATTTTTTCATGGTTACGATTCTCCTAATAATTCTACAATTAATACGGTTCCATCAATGTCTCTTACCCGGACTGGGGTGCCAGCTTCAGCGTCTTCCCCTTTGACTTTCCAGCTGGAATCATCGACATTGATTTTGCCAACGCCATTGATGATGGGTTGGCTGAGTTGAAAGGTTCTTCCTATGTATTGATGGCCTCGTTTGTTCAACGTTGGCCTTGGTTTGGTTTTGTCTCTTTTTTGGTCATAGATATACCATGCAACCACAGATAAAATTGAAATGGCCGAAAAGACCACCATTTGCGCCGCCCATTCCAAGCCAAATAGCCATTGCAGTACAGCGGTCAAAAAAGCAGCGAAGCTGACCCAAAGCAGGTAGTATGAGCCAACCAGCATCATTTCAATGACCAACAGTAGCACAGCTGCACTTAACCAGTGCCAGGGTGTGAGTGAAACTAAAAATGCCATAATCATGCCTTGTCTTTGTCTGTTAATTCTTTGGCCAATTCAGTGATGCCTGCCAATGAGCCCAAAATTTTGGTAGCCTCCATCGGCAGAATCATGGTTTTCTGGTTTGGAGAGTTCGCAAATTTTCCAAACTGATCCAGGTATTTTTGTGCCACAAAATAGTTGATGGCATTGACATCACCGGCAGCGATTGCCTTAGATACCATGTGCGTTGCTTTGGCTTCGGCTTCAGCTTGTCTTTCTCGAGCTTCCGCTTCACGAAATGCAGCTTCTTTCAAACCTTCAGCCTCCAAAATGGCAGATTGTTTTGAACCTTCGGCGCGTAAGATGTCAGATTGTCTTTGACCTTCTGCTTCCAAGATTTCGGCCCTTTTTTCACGTTCGGCTTTCATTTGTCTGGCCATTGCAGCCACCAAATCATGCGGCGGTTTGATGTCCTTGATTTCGATGCGGGTTACTTTAACACCCCAGGGAGATGTGGCTTCATCGACCACAGCCAATAAACGGTGATTGATTTCATCACGTTTTGACAAGGATTCATCCAGATCCATGGCGCCCAGCACTGTTCTGATATTGGTCATTGTCAAGTTCAAAATCGCATATTCCAAACGATTGACCTCATAGGCGGCTTTGACTGAATCTAAAATTTGGTAAAACACCACACCATCAACCGTAACTACGGCATTATCGCGGGTAATCACTTCCTGTGATGGCACATTGGCCACCTGCTCCATCATGTTGATTTTGCGACCGATGCGCTCCATAAAAGGTACTTTCAGCCCCAAGCCAGGTGAAAAGACCCGTTTAAACTCACCGAATCGTTCCACTGTGTATTCGTAGCCCTGAGGGACCATCACAAATACGCTTTTTAGAAAAATGATGCCAAAGACACCCAAGATAACATAGAAAATGGTATCGTCCATTACGCTCCTCCAATTGCTTTACGTTAAATTATATTAGCACGATTATAAATCAATAATCATGTGCCATTAGTGATATCAAATTTTTACCGGGATTTAATGTTGATATTTGTGACACTGTTCCTTAAATCCGCTTCATTGATGGGTTTAGCCAATACCTGATCGAATCCCTGATTCAACAGCTTTTCTCGGGACTCTGAAGTTGGGTTGGCAGTGATCACAACTTTATATTTAACATGTGCCTTAATGCGTTCAAAAACTTCAGTCACTTGTTGGCTACCCAGATTTAAGTCGGTGATGATAACATCATAAGGGTTGGTATCCAATTG
>JAUHXW010000269.1 GCA_030426705.1 Gammaproteobacteria bacterium | reverse complement strand
ACTTACAAGCAGCATTTTTACCTGCCTACCACCACAGTGCTTTTTGGCACATTGCTTTATATCAACGCTGAAATCTCATGGTTGCTTGCCTGGCTCAGTTTTATGGTCTGGTGGGTGGCACATAAGAAAAATCCATGGTTACTGGCGGCATTTTCTACCGTTTGGTTACTTACTTTGTCGCTAATACCCAATCACTCCTTGTTGATTTTTATGGTGCTTATCAGCTTGATATTGATGTTTGAAACCTGGTTGTATTTATCAAAAAAATCTGAAGTAATGGCGTTGCTGTCTTTGTTGTTTATTCTAGGGATGACCATCAGTATCAATTTGGCATTCACCGCTTGGCCGTTGATTGGCTTGGTCATGATTTTTATGCTGGTACATATGTATACAGAAGTCCCTAAAACAACCAGTGAAACCACTGACATTGACCAATGGTTCAGCCTGGTTGAGCAATCCAAACTCAATGAACGCCAGCGCATATATCGCAACATTCATGACGAAGTGGGTGCCAGCTTATTACAAATGATTTATCAACTTGATGGTCATGAAGCGCAAACTCAAGCCAAAACAGTGATGCAAAAAATCAGACAATCGGTGGCTGATACGGCCCACTTTTCAATCAATATGGAAGCGCTGTTTGAGGACTTGATGGCTGAGACACAAGTGCGCTTGACTGCTGCTTCAATCAAGCTTGAAACTGAGCAAAACATCACCGAAAGGACAAACTTAGCACCCCAGCTACCAGCCACGCTAACCAGAATGGTCCGCGAAACCATCAGTAACATCATTCGACATGCCAATGCCTCTGAAGTCCACTTTAAAGTGAATTGGCAACCAGAAAACAAACTCATCACTTTGACTGACAATGGCATCGGTATCAAAGCCAATGCCCAGCAAGGACGAGGACTCAAATCCATCGAAAGTCGTGCCAAACAAATCAATGCTTCTACAGAATGGAAAAGCAACCCAACAGGAGGTACTGTGATGCAAATCCGGTTTAATCAGGATGTTTAAGCAATTGCTGATTGTTGAAGATTTATCCCATGTTTTAGAATGGGAACAGCTGGCTGTCAAAGAGGCCTTTCCGGATGCACAGGTTATGTCAGCAACGGATTGTCAGCAAGCATACTCGCTGATTCAGGCACATGATTTCGATTTGGTGTTGTTGGACATTGGCTTACCTGATGGATCTGGCTTGGATCTGGTGACACCGCTGCTGCAAAAAAAACCTACCAGCATCATTATTATCAGCACCTTATTTGACGATGATGCCCACTTATTCAAAGCGCTGAGATTGGGGGCCAAAGGCTATATTTTAAAAGACGAATCCAAACAACAAATGGCCCAAATGCTGCAGAACATAGAAGCCGGACACTTCCCCATTTCACCTGGTGTGGCCAATAAACTGCTGGCATTTTTTACCCCGCAACCTATGACCCAAAAACTGACGCCTCGCGAATTGGAAGTATTGACCTGTGTGGCCAAAGGCCTGAGCGTTCCGGAGAGTGCTAAAATCCTTTCCATCAAAAACAACACCTGCTATGGTTATATCAAAAGCATTTACCAAAAACTGAACATCAACTCCCGTGCAGAAGCGGCACTTGAAGCCACTAAGATGGGATTGGTTGACCCAAGAGACCATTAAAACATGCATACCATTGACCGTGAAATCATCCAGAAACTGAATGAAATCGCCCAAGCCAGCGAAGTTGAGCGTGCGCAACTGATTGAACAATTTTTGGCTGAACACCCAGATCATAAACAATGGGTAAAAGCTTTCACAGAAAACGAAAATAAAGAATTTCCCTCGACAGAACTGCCACAGATCGCACATTACCAACTGCTCAAAAGCATTGGCTCTGGCGCCAATGGACAGGTTTATCAAGCCCTTGATGAAGCGCAAAATACAGTGGCCATCAAGGTACCCAATGCCTGGCTCAGCACCGAACAAATTCAGCGTTTTAAACATGAAGCCGAATTGTTACAACGCTTGGATCATCCTTCGATAGCGAAAATCATTGGGGTGGGTGAAACCAAGCTTCAAGGTCAAACCATGCCATTCATTGTGATGGAATATGTTGACGGCAGTGACATCAAAAACCACTGTCAACAAGCCAATTTGACACTTCAACAAAGGGTCCAGTTAATCATTCAGGTATTGGACGCCATCCAGCATGCGCACCAGAACAGGGTGATTCATCGCGACTTGAAACCCGATAACATCATCGTAGACTCCAAAGGTGTTCCCAAAGTCATCGATTTTGGCATCGCCACTTTAAGCAATGATGCCACCCGGGCACTGACTCAACTCACCCGGACTGGCGAAGTGGTTGGCACTTTGTCATATATGAGCCCGGAACAAGTCAGTGGATCAGATGCTTTGGATTCGAGGTCAGATATTTACTCATGTGGTGTGGTGTTGTATGAACTGTTGGCTGAGCAACTGCCACACAAAATCAACCCAGCACAATTTTTCTCTGCCATCAGCGCCATCATTGAAGAGCCCATTAAACCCATCACCCAACAATCGGTAAGCATCGATGATTCCTTGGCTGCGGTGGTGCACCATGCGTTGGAAAAAAATCCCGACAAGCGATTTCAATCAGCCAATGAGTTCTCCAGGGATTTGAATCGTTGGTTAAACAATGAACCGGTTGAATCACAGGCTTTATCAAAGTTTTATTGGGTCAAACAAGCCATCAAAAAGAACAAAGCTTTGGTGACCGGAACTGTACTGGCATTTGCCGGTTTGGTGTTGGGCTTATTGTTTGCCATTTCTTTTGCGGTTAAGGAACAAGCCGCCAGGACCCTGGCAGAAACCAAAGCAGAAAGTAACCGCAAAGTGGTCGAGTTCATCAATGACCTGTTCGTCAATGCCGATCCGGGCAGGGCGCTGGGTGAAACCATCACTGTCAAGCAAGTGGTCAGTGGTGCTGAATTTGCGGTTGAAAAAAACCTGTCTGAATCACCTGAAGTGGAAGCACAAATTCGTTTGATTTTGGGCAATGTAAACCACGCTTTGGAACGCTACGATGTGGCTTTGGCTCATTACGATAAAGGCCTGTCCTTAGTCAATGAACAGGATGATTTGTATCCCCAGTTGGTGACGCAAAAAATCAATGTGCTTGGGGCAACCACTAAATTTGATCAGCAAAACACCTTAATTGAACATGCCCGAACAACGCTTGATTCACAAGGTGATAAAGATTTTCTCGATCGAATCAACATTGACCAAGCCGCCAACTACTCAGTAAACAATCGCACTGAAGAGGCTGTAACCATTTTAAAAGCTTTGGAAGCAGATTCTACTGTCACCGCTCAGAATTTGGTTGCCACCAGAAAACAGTTGGGACGTATTTATCGAGAGTTGGGTCAGTTTCAAGAGTCTCATGATGTATTTGCTGATTTGGTTGAGCAGGGTATTTCAATGTATGGCGCCACTCACCCCGTTACCATCGATTTGCGTCAGGAACTGGCCTTGTCCCTGCGTTATTTAAATCAACTGGATGAAGCCATAGAAATTTACCTGGGTGTGGTAAAAGATGCCCAAAAAGCGTTTACCGATGACAGCTTAACCACCTTATTGGTACGAGTAAATCTGGCTGTGGCGTACATGTATCAGGGTAACTTTGAACAAGCTGAATTGGAAACGGCTGAAGTGTTACCCAAAATGATTGAACAATTGGGTTCATTACATCAATACACCATGTCAACACGTAACATTCGAGCCGGTGCTTTGGACAACCTTGATCGAGTGGATGAAGCCATTGAGTTATATAAAGACACCCTTGCTGCCTTTGCTGCCTCTGAAAACCAGGATAATCCCTCGGTATTAACCATCCAGCACAATATGGCCATTGCTTACACCAAAAAAGATGACTACCCAAAAGCTGCTGAAATTTATAACGATTTGTTGCCTAAATGTTTCGCTCAAATGGGTGAAAAATTCCACCATTGTTTGATTTTTGCCAATTCCATGGCTGAAGTGGAAATGACATTGGGAAATTTTGAAGCTGCGCAATACTGGCTGGATTATTCCACACCTGGATTGATTGAAACTTTTGGGGCTGAACATCCCAGAGTCAAAGCTGCGGAAAGAAGACAACAACAATTAAACGAAAAAAAGGCCGACTCCAATTAATAGACGCCGGCCTCAGGGCTGTTGTGAATG
>JAUHXW010000268.1 GCA_030426705.1 Gammaproteobacteria bacterium | reverse complement strand
AACAATGCCCTGATTGGCACAGGTCTGCGCGATGACATCAAGGTCATAGCTGCTGGAAAAATCGTTTCCGCATTTCACTTGATCAAGGCATTGGCTTTGGGCGCTGATGCGGTTAATTCAGCCAGAGGCATGATGTTTGCACTGGGTTGTATCCAGTCACGGGCTTGTAATACCGACCATTGTCCAACTGGTATCGCTACCCAAGATCCGGCACGGGTCACCGCTTTGGTGGTCAATGATAAAAGCCAGCGTGTGGCGCGTTATCACCAACAAATGATGAAAAATCTGGGCGAATTATTGGGAGCTGCCGGTTTGAAATCATTGTCTGAATTAAAACCAATGCACATCAATCATCGTTTACAAGGCACCATTGTTCGAACCTTTGAAGAGATGTTTCCTACCCTGGAAACTGGCGTGTTACTGGATGATGATAATCGGCCTGTCGATTGGGCTGCTGATTGGGAAATTGCCAGGGCTGATTGTTGGTAAAGATGCAATCCACTGCTGATTACGCTATCATTTGTTTTCCTTTTGAAATGACAAAAACATGACATTAACCAAAAAAATCATTATTTTTATGTTGGCTGGGGCTGCTGTTGGCCTGACTTTGAACATCACTGGCTGGAACAGCAATGAAATCGTTCAAACCTATGTGGTTGGCGGTTTTTTCCATGTCATAGGAAAATTATTTATTTTGTCATTGAAAATGATGGTGGTGCCATTGGTTTTTGTTTCATTGTTTTGTGGAACTACAGCACTAAGAGAACCATCGATGCTTGGTTCTATCGGTGGTAGGACATTGATGTTTTACTTATTGACCACTGCCATTGCCTTGGTGATTGCATTGAGTTTCGCCACACTCATCGGTGTGGGTCAAGGCTCAGAAATACAGGCAGTGGCTTATGAAGCCAAAGAGGGCAAGTCCTTTGTTGCTGTAATACTCAGCATCATTGATAACCCCATAAAAGCCATGGCCGAAGGCAATATGTTGGCCATCATTGTGTTTGCGATTATCTTGGGCTTAAGTGCCACCATGGCTGGTCAAGCCGGCGAACAGGTGATTGATTTTTTCAAGGCGTTTAATGTAGTCATCATGAAAATGGTGATGTTGATCATGCACTTTGCGCCATATGCTGTGTTTGCGATATTGGCCAAAGTTTGTGCTGAGCTCGGTATTGGTGCCATTAAGGATTTGGCAGGTTATTTCTTCACCGTTTTGGGTCTGCTGATTTTCCATGCGTTGGTGATTTATCCTGTATTGTTAAAACTGTTGTCAGGTTTAAATCCGGTAACTTTTTTAAAAAAAATGGAAGCAGCGATTACTTTTGCTTTTGGTACTTCAAGCTCTAATGCCACTATCCCGGTGACTTTAAGAACGGTGACTGAAAGATTGGGTGTCAATCGTTCAGTGGCTTCTTTCACTGTGCCTTTTGGAGCCACCATCAACATGGATGGTACGGCCATTATGCAAGGTGTGGCATGTGTATTTATCGCCAATTTATATGGAGTCGACCTAACCACCACCCAATTAATTACGGTGGTATTGATGGCCACCATGGCTTCCATTGGTTCTGCTGGTGTCCCCAGTGCTGGTTTGGTGATGTTACAAGGCGTTTTATTACAAGTAGGCTTACCAATCGAGGGCATCGGAATCATCCTCGGCATCGATCGGTTGTTGGACATGACCCGCACCGCTGTGAATATCACCGGTGATGCGGCTGTGACCTGTATCGTAGGCAAATCACAAGGTCAGTTTGACCAGGCTGTTTACGATGACCCTGAAGCAGGCGTGATCAGAGAATAAGCGGGTGCCATTCTTTTCTTTTTCGGTAGTTTTTTCTTAAATGGTCGAAATAATTGCCGGAATTTAATGATTTGTTGAGCAGGATTTGTTTCAGCAGATGGTTGTCAGCAGTGATGTCATATTGTTGGAGGATGTCTTGAAGTGTCTTGATTGCTTGATGCTGTGCTTTGATGGCTGGAAATGAAGAGACATTGAAAGAATGTTGTTGGGGTTGAAGGTTAAAAAAATCACAACAGGCATGATACAGTTGTAAAGTACCTCGGATTTTTCCTTCATAGGAGTAACCTGCAATGTGTGGTGTTCCTAATAGGGTTTTTGCAAGTAGATTTGGGTTTATGTTCGGTTCGTTGCGCCAAACGTCTAAAATCAAATCGGCTGTTTCAGTTATTTTCAATAAAGCATTTTCATTGACCACTTCACCCCTTGAAGTGTTGATCAAAAGTTGTTTGCTATGCAGCATTTTCAGGGTGTTTTCATTGATTAAATCGCGGGTCGGGTGTTTGCCCATTAGTTCGAGAGGGACATGTAAAGTGATGACATCACACTGACATGCCTGAGCAAAAGGTACTGCATCGAATTGATGCCCCTGGTCACTTAACGGCGGGTCGCAGACCACGTTAGGTATTGAAAAATAATCGCACAATCTTTTAACTTTCTTGCCAACATGACCATAGCCAACAATACCCACTGAAATCTGCTCTGGTTTGTGCTGCTTGGTCTGGCACCAAAATGCAATGGCCGACATCACATACTCTGCAACAGACCAGGCGTTACAACCTTTGGCATCAGCAAAGCCAAGCTCTTGAGCATGCAAGTACTTAATTTCAATATGGTCAACCCCACTGGTTGCAGTACCAACAAACCGCACCGGAGTGCCAGCAAGTAACCGCTTGTTAACCTGAGTAACCGAACGAACCAACAACACTTCACAAGACATCAAATCTTTTGAAGTGATGTTTCGTCCCGGTATTTTGGTCACCGTACCCAGTGGTTCGAAGATTGATTCAACCAGAGGAATATTTTCATCAGCAACTATTTTCATGATGTTGAATTTTAACGTTAAAAAGTGATGGTGAGTTGATAAAATACCCATTTAAATCCTCACCTTCAGGGGCAATAAAATGGTAATGAAAGTTGCTATAAACGGTTATGGAAGAATTGGTCGCAGCATTTTAAAAGCACTTTATGAATCAAAAGCCACATCAGAAATTAAAGTGGTCGCCATCAATGAAAAAAATGACCTCGAAACAGCCACTTATTTAACCCAATATGACACCGCTCATGGTTATTTTAATGCGGAGGTTTCTGGCAGTAAAAGTCACCTTGTTATCAATGATGAACCGATTGTTTACTTGCAGGAGCCCAATACCGAAAAATTACCCTGGCAAGCATTAGGCATCGATGTGGTATTTGAATGCACCGGTTTATTTCGCAGCAGGGAATTGGCTGCGAAGCATCTCAAGGCCGGAGCCAAAAAGGTTCTGATATCGGCGCCGGGTGAGGGACCAGTGGATGCCACCGTTGTTTACGGTGTCAATGAACAAATCCTGAAAGCTTCAGGCCGGATAGTTTCCAATGCATCGTGTACCACCAACTGTCTGGCACCGGTGGCCAAGCCTTTGCTGGAGACTGTGGGAATCAAACGTGGTTTGATGACCTCAATTCATGCTTTCACCAATAACCAGGTTTTGAGTGATGCTTTGTGTGCCGACATTCAGCGAGCACGATCAGCCACCATGAATCAGGTGCCTACCAGTACCGGTGCTGCTAAAGCCATCGGCTTGGTACTTCCTCAACTGGATGGGAAACTTGATGGGATGGCAATGCGTGTTCCCACCATCAATGTTTCGGTGGTGGATTTGGTTTTTAACACCGAAAGACCCACCACAGTTGATGAAATCAATGACATCATGAAACAAGCTTCTGCAGCCAATCAAACTGTGCTGGGATTCAATCAAAAACCTTTGGTTTCAGGTGATTTTAACCATTGTTCGCAATCATCAGTCTTTGATGCCGGTTTGACTCAGGTCATGCATGGCACAATGGTCAAGGTATTTGCCTGGTATGACAACGAATGGGGCTTTTCAAACAGAATGCTCGATGTCGCCAGGCTTATGATGAATTGACTGGGTTGATGTGGTGAGTGTCTG
The DNA here is from genome assembly GCA_030426705.1 of Gammaproteobacteria bacterium. Taxonomy (GTDB): domain Bacteria; phylum Pseudomonadota; class Gammaproteobacteria; order Xanthomonadales; family Marinicellaceae; genus Marinicella. Next base: position 251 of record JAUHXW010000268.1, on the reverse strand, counting down.
TTTAGCCTATCGCTTGACCTTTTTGATGCTGTTAATGTGAATTAAAACCAACAGGTAATTCAAACACCATAAGCTGGCACTGATCCACAGCAATGGCATGTAATGGCTGGGGAAAATGCCAGCATGAAAACGACTCATGGTAGCCCCGGAAATGGCCACCAGATAAGTGATTAAAATGGCTTGCGGGATGACTGTTCTTTTGGCAACAGCCAGGCTCATGATAACGCTTGAATTGAGCCCGAGAGCGCCAA
>JAUHXW010000267.1 GCA_030426705.1 Gammaproteobacteria bacterium | reverse complement strand
TGATAAAGCGCACCAAAAATCGGGCAAACCCATAAACCGCATGGTTAGGATTGCCATTCACATCCACCAAATCAGTGGACATGGAATAGTAGCTGCGAAACACAAAAACCGAAGAATCAATCAGAAAGACCGTCGGTTTTTGTGCTTCAGGTGGTGTCATCAGGCAATCAATCCCATGGCTTCCAGTTTCAACACAATGCGTTGGGTGGCTTGATCTGGCGTGAAATCCAGGGTGTTGATATCCATTTCAGGATTTTTGGGTGCTTCATAAGGATCACTGATGCCAGTAAATTCCTTGATCACACCTTTTCTGGCCAAAGCATACAAGCCTTTGCGGTCACGCTTCTCACATTCTTCCAGTGGCGTTGACACATGAATTTCCACAAATCCTCCCAAAGGCTCAATCATGCCACGTACCTGCTCACGCATCTTTTCATAAGGGGCGATTGGAGCACATATCGCCACACCTCCGTTTTTGGTGATTTCACTGGCCACGTAACCGATTCTTTGGACGTTGATATTTCGGTGTTCTTTGGAAAAGCCTAATTCGCTCGATAAGTGCTTTCTGACCACGTCACCGTCCAACAAGGTCACTGGGCGATTGATCATTTCCATCAGTTTGACCCGCAGGGCATTGGCGATGGTTGATTTACCCGAACCAGACAATCCGGTAAAGAAAACGGTAAAACCTTGCTTGTTTCTTGGCGGATAGCTTTTGCGCAATTCTGCCACCACTTCTGGGTATGAAAACCACTCAGGGATGTCCAGACCCAATTGCAGTCGACGGCGTAATTCCGTACCCGAAATGTTGAGGATGTTTTCATTTTCAGCAATTTCAGAAACCGGAATGTATTGTGCCTTGTCTTGTGAATACACCATCATCTCAAATTCAACCATGGCAATGCCTAATTCCTCTTCATGTTGTTTCAACAAGTCTTGAGCATCATAAGGACCGTAAAACGGTTCGCCATTGGCATCATCGCCTGGGCCAGCATGATCACGGCCAATGATGATGTGGGTACAGCCATAATTTTTACGGATGATGGCATGCCACAAGGCTTCACGAGGACCACCCATGCGCATCGCCAGTGGTAATAAAGACAAAGCCGTGGTTCTCTCTGGGTAACGGTCCATCACCTGCTCATAACAACGCACTCGAGTAAAGTGATCAATGTCTCCTGGCTTGGTCAAACCCACCACCGGATGAATCAGTAAATTAGCTTCAACCCTTTGTGCCGCTCTGAAAGTCAATTCCTGATGTGCTCTGTGCATCGGATTTCTGGTTTGAAAAGCAACCACCCGTGACCAACCCAGTTTTTGGAATTTCTTTCTGATTTCAGCAGGCGTGTGACGATGTTGGTTGTAGTCATAATGCGTTGGTAACTGCAAACCCAACAATTCACCACCCAGGTAATAATCACCCGCATGATTCATCAGGTAATTAACCGCAGGATGCTTTTCATCGGTACTGCCAAACACCGCTTCGGCTTCAGCAGCCTTGTCCACTTTCCAGGCATCTTCTACTTTTAATACTGCCAAAACCACACCTTCCAAATCACGCAAGGTCAAATGACCAGCCTCTTTGGCCGCTTGCATGGTTTTCTCATCCACATCCAGGGTGATTGGCATGGGCCACAAGGTGCCATCAGCCAATCGCATGTCTTTCAGTACCGCAGTATAGTCGGCACGATTCATAAAGCCCTTCAAGGGTGAAAACGCCCCATTTAACAACAACTCCATGTCACAAATCTGGCGATCGGTCAAATCCCAATCAGGCATACCATTGGCCAGTTGCTGTCGTTGTTCTTTTTCTTCTTCTGTGGGAAGCAAGTTCACCAGTTCGCCACCGTGGGCTTCGATTAATTTCATCATGTTATTAAGGTTGTTCGTTCAATTTGTATTTGTTGATTTTTTGCGCAATGGTGGTGTGTGATACACCCAATTGGCGCGCTAATTTTCTGGTAGACGGGTATTTTTGATACCAGTGCTGTAAAAAGTGTTTTTCAAATTCGCTGACTGCTTCATTCAGGGTCATGCCTTCTAAATCAGCCTCCAGACTGATGGCACCTTCCAGGTCCAGGTCGCTGGCCTGAATCACACCCTCTTTGGCAATCATCATTGCTTTGTAAGTGGCATGTCTTAATTGGCTGGCGTTGCCTGGCCAGTAATACCTTTTCATCCTGGCTGTAGCATCTAGGGAAAATGACAGGTTTTGACCCAGTTGCTGGTTGAATTGCTGCAAAAAGTATTGCATCAATGGTTCTATATCTTCGGGCCTGTCACGCAAAGGAGGTACATCCAATCGCAACACATCCAACAGCAACACCAACTCAGGCAACAATTTCCCCGCTTGCTGGTGGTTTTGCAGCTTTTGTGATGATGAGACCATCACCCGAATGCCCGGCCCTTGTTGCCGTTCGTTCACGTATTTAAGCACTTTTGCCTGGGTGTGCTTGGGCATGAATTCTATGTGAGAAAAAAACAGGGTTCCCGACTGGTTCAACTCAAGTACACCTGGGCGGTTCTCAACACCAAACAACAAACGTTCCAGTTCATCGCCTTTGATGGCCTGACAATCCACCACGGTAAACAATTCATGGCTTCTAGGACTCAGGCTGTGACAGGCATGCGCCAACAGGGTTTTTCCAGTACCTGTTTCTCCCACGATGTTCAGAGGAGCTTCAACACCAGCGAGTGTTTTTGCTTTTTGCACCACCGCACCAAAGGATTCCGACTGATATACCAGCCGCTCCAAGCCATCAATTTCTTCACCTTGCATCACATAGCTTGAAGCCATGATTTTGTCATGGTCTCGAAACAGTAACATCGCACCGCGCATTTGTCCGTTGTTGCTTTTGATGCCTTGCACCTCTAGCAGCATCGGGCCAGCAATGGTTTTGATGTTAACCGGCAAGTGTGAACTGGCCGCAGCATTGACCTTGTCTTGCCACCCTGAAGAAACAAAGATTTGTTTCATCTGGGTGGGCATTTTTTGATTTTCTGTGTGCGCCTGGAACAAAGTTTTGGCCTTGTCATTGGCATAGGAAATCTGGCCTTTGTTATTGATACCGACCACTGGATCAGGCATGGCTTGCATCAATGATTCCAGCATGTTTTGTGTTTCCACACCGGGCAGTACTTCAATTTGATTGACCCACTTGATGCCAGGAATTTTCATCAATTGACTGGCTATGGTGCCTTGAACTGATTTTTCCAAATCATGGGTGTGGAGGTAAATCTTGCCATCTTCGACTTCTACCTTAATCAAATCAGCCTGATGGCTGCGCAACAGCGACAGCACATCATCGGTGATGCCCAGTTTATTTTCGGTTGTGATGGCCAGTTTCATCAGTGTAAAGTTTTCTGTACAATGTTATTTTCTATTTTTATCAATAACTTAGAAAGTTACAACAGAGCGTTGTAATGAAAATGTTACGTATTCTAACTTGGTTAACAACTTGCCACAACCTTAAAATAGGTTCACAGCCTAAACTTTTTCTGTCTATCGTTATGAATAAAGTGAATCAATCACATTTTGCCACCCGTGCCATCCATGCAGCTTATGACGCCAAGCAACACCAAGGCTCATTGACGCCACCCATTCAAATCAGCTCAACATATGCTTTTGAATCTGTGGAACAAGGTGGCGCCGCTTTTCAAGGTGAAAATGACCGCTTCATCTATGCACGTCTCGGCTCTCCTTCTCAACATGTGTTAGAGCAAAGACTGGCAGAGCTGGAACAAGCCGAAGCTGCATTGGCAACTGCCTCAGGGATGGGCGCCATCACCAGTGCCATGTGGTCTTTGGTTAAACCAGGTGATGAGATCATTGCCGATTTGAGCTTGTATGGATGCACCTTTTCCTTTCTGGAACATGGCTTGAAACAGTTTGGCATCAAGATTACCTATGTCAATTTAACCGATCCAAACAACCTGAAAAACACAATCTCAAAACAAACCAAGCTGGTGTATTCCGAAACACCGACTAACCCCAACATGCGGCTGATTGATATCGAAGCTTTGGCCAAAATCACAACCAAATACGATTGCAAGCTGATGATTGACAACACTTATTGCACGCCTTATTTGCAGAACCCCTTGGCTTTGGGTGCTGATTTGGTGGTACATTCAGCCACCAAATACCTGGGAGGGCATGGTGACTTGATTGCTGGCTTTGTCGCGGGTGCTAAAGAAGACATTGACCACA
>JAUHXW010000266.1 GCA_030426705.1 Gammaproteobacteria bacterium | reverse complement strand
GGATAGAAAATATAGACGTTGCTAATCGCACCATAACGGTCCAGGCAGGTGCCACATTGCAGCAAGTGCAAGAAGCGGCCAGCCAACATGGCATGTTTTTTCCGCTCGATATGGGCTCGCGAGGTTCTTGCACAATTGGCGGTAACATAGCCACAAATGCCGGCGGGCCCAGAGTATTGCGCTATGGCTCAATGAGGCACCTGGTTTTAGGTCTGGAAGCGGTTCTCCCTGACGGTACGATTATTTCATCCCTCAACAGAATGCTGAAAAATAATACAGGCTATGATTTGAAGCAGCTATTCATTGGATCTGAAGGAACGCTTGGCATTGTTAGCCGAGCCGTCTTAAGAATATGGGAAAAGCCCCAAAGTATTATCACTGTCTTGGTAGATGTGAATGAGTTTGAGAAAGTCATCCCCTTTTTTCGTCAGGCCCAACAATATTTGGGGAGCCTGTTGTCATCCTTTGAGATTATGAAGCGAAACTATTTTCAGACAGTTACCCAGGCGGCCAATATTCGTCCACCTATACCTGTCGATTCATCCTACTATATTCTTTTAGAAACGATGGGATTAAACAGAGATTTGGATTTTGAGTATGTTGGCAAGCTTCTGGATGCAAGCTTGAACGACGGTTTAATAACTTATCCAGTCGTAGCGCAAACCAAGGCTCAGCGTGATGAACTATGGTTTATTAGAGATTTTTCCGAGGCAATCGGAAATTTATATGACCCGGTTTTCTCTTTTGATATTAGTTTGCCCATTTCTGCGATGCAAGAATTTTTAACCCGGTTAGATGAAAATCTTCTGGAAACATTTACAGACGTTCATAATTTTGTGTTTGGGCATATTGGTGATGGCAATTTGCATTTAAATATTCTCAAGCCCGAAAACATGGCAACAGCCGACTTCAAAGCACAATGCGAAACAGTTAACGAACATGTTTATGGTTTGATTGCTGAGTTTGAAGGCAGCATATCCGCCGAACACGGCGTTGGACTGATTAAGAAGCCATTTTTACCTTATTCAAAATCCGCCGAAGAAATCAGATTGATGGAAGCCGTCAAGCAAGTATTTGACCCCAATGGTATTTTGAATCGTGGTAAGGTGGTAGATTCTAAATAGCGTTCAAGCGTAATTGGATAAAGTTTGATGGCCAAAATTAAATGTGAATCTTGTGGCTCCACCCGTTGGCAAAACAGCCAACTGGATAACATGCTGGAATGTCAATATTGTGGTGCCATGAGACAGCAACCCAATCAAAACCGCATCAATCAACAAGCCAATAACAAACAGAACTGGGGCACAATTGCTGTGGCATTGCCACTTATAGTGGTGTTTGTGCAGTTCAGAAAGCACAGCGATTATGAAGCAGTCACGTCAACAAAACAACCATTGATTAATGCCCAAACGCCTGAAATTTCAACGGTAAAACAAGGCAATGCGGCAACTCAATCAATTGAATCCAGTCATACCACGACCACCAATCATACACTTGAAAAGTCCATCAATACCTACTTGAAAATAACACATCAGGTGGCTGGAGAAACTTCCTTGGGTGGCAAATTTTGGATATTCGAGCTAAACAACCAAAGTGAACAAGCCATAGCCAAACCGGGGGTGGTGGTCAGTGGCTTTGATGCCAATGGTCAGAGGTTGGTTGAGCAAAGTGGTTGGAGCCAACAACAGGTTTTGGCACCCAATGAAACGACTGCTTTGATGGTGTTCCTCAGTGAACCACCTGATGACATGGTCAGTACAACCATCAGCACCTTAGGAAAAATCCCACAAAAATATGACCTCAAACAAGTCAGCCTCAAAGTAAAAAGTTTTGTGGTAAATGAAGTAGGGAGTCGTTATGAAATCGTGGGTGATGTCCTCAATGACACCGAACATACCTTGTCATTCAGTAAAATAACCGTGATTGCCAAAAACAAAGCCGGCCAGGCAGTGGGTGTTACCAGCGGTTTTGCCACCGTTAAAAGCCTAAAACCTCAAGAATCCTCAGGCTTTAAAGTCACCATGGGTACTTTTCTGACCGAAAAACCCGACAGCTGGACTTTGAAGGCATTTGCCAGACCGGTTGATTGATTTGTTATAAATTAAGTGTTTGAGACTGTATTGATAGGGAGGTGAGGTATACCTCAGTGTGTCTGTGATTTCCTATTGCTTTAAATGGAACAAAATAAATTATGAAAATATATGAATTAACATTTGCAGAGAATTTTGCAATTGTTGATGGTAAAACTGAAAATGAGCGGTTTAAATTTGTTTTAAGTTCATATGTGCCCAAAGTGGATGCTTGGGAGATGATTGAGCTTATAGTCCCTAAAGATGGTAAAAATGAATTTAAAAAAGTTGGAAATATAACAACGACATCTGCTTTTCCAATTATATTTGACCAATTCGTAGTAGATGAATTAAAAACTGAGTTAGATGCTGCTGGGATTTTATTACCTGTATTAATAAAAGATTCGAATATTAAGTATTATTATTTCCATTGTAAAAAAGAGATTGATTGTTTGGATTTAGATAGTTCCAATACAATGCCTAGTTTTAGTGAACCTAATAACCCACATAAGCTTTCTGCAATTTTGAAAGCAAAATTTTTTAAAGGCAGGGTTAGCGCTAATATATTTAAAGTACCCCAAATTACATATTCACATAAAGTGTTTTTTACAGAAAAGATTGTTGAAATTATTAAAAAGAATGGATTTACTGGTGTAAATTTTAAATTTTTAGATTAGTAATCTGAGCAATCTTGGACATATATGGAAGAAGGAGTGTTAGACAGGTATTGAATAGAGGTCAGAAATCTACGGAAGGAGCCTTGGATTTGGAAGAATAAGATGAGTAGAATAAAAAGGACAGACACTTTGAAAGGTCATTTACACATTTTCATTCTTATGTTAAGTTGACGTTTCTATTTCTCAACAAAGGATTGCTAATGAAAATCATTCACATATTGTTCCTCACTGTTTTCTCTCAAGTCGTAAATGCAGTTGATTTTGGTGTCAGCTCAGAAGACAGAATTGCTCAAGGAGATGACTTAAGCTTCACTTCAAATATTGTTATTCCAATACTCGAAGACAGCAAAATAAATAAAATTCACAACTGGATGATTGAGGCAAACAAGGCCCTCCACGAATCCCGCCAACTCCTCGAACAAGCCAAGCACGAAGTCGAAGAAATGATTGAGTCAGCTACTAAATAAACTGATCACAACCAACATCGTTAAACTCGTACCTCCAAGGCAACTTCACTTTACGTTTCAGTCACAACCAGTTCCGCTCCACCCCCTTTGACAAAAGCAAGACTACCACTATAATCGCCGGGCAAAGAAATCCTCTTCATCTAGAAGCGGGCTTTCCGCACTTTGACAATCACACTGGAATAAGGAGACAGACCAGTGAAAAAACTCAACGAGAAACTCCTCAAGATCCTCGACAAGGCGATAGTTAGCATTCTCAGCTCACTAAGCGTCGCGATCTTTACGGTTGGCTTGGTTGTAGTTATCGTCACATCCGTTCTGTTATACAAGCTTGGCTCAGGGCCATTGATCGAAAGGATCAGGAGACTGAAAGACCAAGAACCCGTAAAAATAACCAGGGCCGACTACAAGGTCCCCACAGGCATCAACACCAAGATCGCCGAAATTTGCGACGCTCCAAGCTGGAGTCGACAAATATTCGGCAAGCGTTACGCCCGCAGTTTCGGCTGGAGGTCGCGCCAAATCATCGCCATGAGCCTCTACAACTTCTTCGGCCCCGAATACGGACTAAAAAAGTTGAAAAGGCCAGTTAAAAATGGCATCAAGCGACTCTGCACCACCTATATGCTCTACCGCTTAATGAGAGGCGAGCACCCAAGGAACTGCGAGCAGCCCAAACTGATGGGACACAAAAAAGTTCGCCACATCAAGCACATCTCTCTCCAGCTCAGCATCTCCCTCAAAAAAGGCAACAAACGCAAAACAATGGGAGGAAATGCCCTCTTGGTTACCGCAAACGGCTATGCCTTTACCGCCGGACATGTGGTGCACGAAAAAGGGTGGAAGATCGACTTTAGTCGTTCCTATGCCCGAGACTTTCGGGGTAGAAAGCTAAAGTTAACCTTCAGCCTGCACGGTCAAAACTTAAATCTAGACCTGGCCATCATCAAAGTCCGTCGTCGGGGACCGGCAAGACAGCTGATTTGCCTCGGTCCACCGCCTAAA
>JAUHXW010000265.1 GCA_030426705.1 Gammaproteobacteria bacterium | reverse complement strand
TTAAAGATGCGGTTGCTGCTGCTACCGGACAACGTGATGGTCAGGCCCGAACCATCGATGGTCACATCATCATCAAATAATATTTCACTCAATAAGTTGATGCTCAAACCACTGGCAAAATTGATGGTCCCTCCAGAACATAAATCGGTCACTGCTTGACGTAAGGTGTCTGGGCCGCTGTCACTGGGGTCTGTCACTGTAATGTTATGGGAACACGAACCGGTCAGCACCACATCGTTGCTGTTGATGCCTCCGGCATAGGTGATAGAGAACTGGGTGCCATCATTGGCCGTGACTGTGCTGCCTTCAGACAACCCCAAAAAAGTGCCGGAAATTGGACCGCCGTCGTCTTTTTCCAGAATTAAAAACTGGTCGTTGAGGTTAATGGTGCCCGTCACCACCACCTCTAAGTTGGCACCGCCTTGAGCGTCAAAATCCAAATCAACCAGGAATGCTTTGATTTGATCAAAATCAGTTCCCGCAGTTGGGCCACCAATTTCAACCTGATAGGTACTGCCGGTGTTGAAATTCAACAAATCAAAATTGAGGACGCCCGGGCTGGTACCAGGACTGATGATTGAACCATCCAGGGCAAATAAATTATCCGCCACAGCACCTTCGCCGCTTAAAGTTTGCCCATTGACCAAGTCAAAACTGTTGCCTGTGCGCGGAATCAAACTGCTGTTCAAGGCCAAATAAACATCCGAAGACCCACTGATGTTATTGTCTGACGGTGCAGAACTCAGGTTCAGGTCACCATCATTGATCAGGGTTGATCCTGTGTAGGTGTTTTCGCCATCGAGGTTCAGATCATCCACCAGGTTGCTGATCAGGCTGCCTGATCCGCTGATCACCCCACTCACTGTGCCATCGACACCAGCCAGGGTCAGGTCATGAGTTTGCATTGCCACATTGCCCAGCAAGTTGACATTGCTGGAGCTCAACTGTATGTCGTTTTGCAATGCCACATCTTCATTGAACGTGGTGTTGTTGATGCTGGTCACATTGCCATTGAATTGCATGTTACCACCGGCATCGGTGGTGATCATACGGAATGGATTGATTGATCCAGTTACACCCAAAATAACGGTGGCGTCTGAATTGATTTGGATGTCCACATCCGTCATGCCATCACCCGCATCCAGGGTGTTGCTGAATTGAATCTGACCGCTGCCGGTTTCGGTGAAAATCGTATTTTGTATCACCTGAACCGGATCATTGAAGGTCATCAGGCCGTCGTTGGATGCATTTTGTTTGGTGGTGATGTTGGCATTGATCACCGTCGCATCATCACCGCTGCCATCATTGGTGGTGAGCGTGCCGACATTGACTGCACCATTGAACACCGTTCGTCCACTGACGTCATTGACAGTCAATTGTTTGTTGCCGCCACTGTTTTCACTCACTTGATCGTTGAATATGACATCAGCTGAACCAGATTGATTGATGATGACATTTGCTGACGGGCCTAACCTGACATCATCATTAAATACCGTGGCTGTGTCGTCACTGTTCAGATTGAATATTCCGTTGTACTGTATTTGAGTCTGGCCCGGGGCATCGGTCACCAAACTGGCAGCTGACACATCAAAATTTCCATTCAGGGTGCTGGCAGAAAACGCAGTGGTGCCAGCGGTGTTGATGTTGATGTGTTGATCCGTTGCGATGATGCTGTCGTTGAATTTGATGTCGCCAGCAGTGACAGCAGTGAATGTGGTGTTGTCCTGTATGGTGGTGACACCATTGTAAGATTGGGTCCAGTCAGTCATGAGCTCAATGTCAGATGCGCCATTGATGGTCGTGTTTCCATTGATGGTCAAGGCATCTAAATTGGTTCCATCAGCCGGTAACAGGGTACCAATGCTGGCATTGAACACGGCATTGCCATTGATGATGAGGTTGTAGCCAGGCCCTGCATTCAGATTGGAATTGACGTCACCACTGAGGGCAACGGTGGCACCCGTCATGGTCACCGAGTTGTTCAAAGACACTTCACCGTCAAACACTATTGAACCGAAGGTCGTGATATTGGCACCTACATAAGCAATACCGCCGTTATTGACAAACAGCGTATTAACCGGTATAAAATCACCGACATTGGCATTGAAATTGACATCAGCACTGGTGTTCAAAGTCAGGGTATGGATGCCGTTCACTTTGCCCAGATTGATGTCATCGGCGCTGTTGTCATTGAGGGTTAAGTTGCCTTCCAGCACCAATTCACCTTGTGCCAATTGATAACCACCTTCATTGGTGTTGATGCTGTGGTTGCCTGTTACACGCAGGACCGTACCGCTTTCCATGTTCAGGTTATTGATGGTGCCCGTATCCACGTTCAAGACCACTTCATGACCTGCCTTGATGACGACAAAACTGTCGGATTCAGGAATACCCGACCCATTGAAACAGTCGGTCCAAGTGCTGGCATCATTCCAGAGTCCGTTTTGTACCGATTGACAGGTGCCGCCGCCGGCCCAGACACTCTGAAAAATGTCAAAAATCATCAATGTCATCAACATGAATTTACTTGTGCTTAGTTGCAGTGTTTTCTTCTTCATTACCTTCTCGCTATGACCACACTATGGTTACATATCAACATTAAAACTGAATACAAACCGGCATGATCAACATTTATTTTTTCTCTTACTCTTTAACAGCGCTTTTTTTTAGCGCTGTGCTTCAAATAATTATCACTTTGTTGAATATTTAATTTTGGGGGGTGTTTTAAAGCCATTGAACTGATAAAATTAATTTATCAATTTTTGGAGATTATAATGTTCCTTGATTATGAGAAGTCACCCATTGGCTGGGTAGAAGTAACGGCTTCGGATAAAGGTGTTTGTAGCGTGTATTTTGTAGACAAAAAATCTAAAAAAACCAACTCAAATGCTATAACAGAGCGATGCAAGTCTCAATTGTCAGAATACTTCAAAGGTAAACGAAAAGTATTTGATTTACCTCTAGATCAAACAGGCACAGCATTTCAAAAAGAGGTTTGGCAGCAGTTATGTCACTTAGATTTTGGCCAAACCGCCTCTTATGGCGAAATTGCCCATAAGCTGGACAATCCAAAAGCAGTCAGGGCTGTGGGAGCCGCTAACGGTAAGAATCCAATTTCGGTAATTGTGCCTTGCCACCGGGTGATTGGTGCAAATGGTACACTCACCGGTTATGCCGGCGGATTGGAACGCAAAAAATGGTTGTTACAACATGAAGGTATAGCTTGCTGATTTGATTAATTACGTTTGTAACTCCCTACTCCATACATGAATCGCCGCCTAGTTGGCTGAGGCATTCCAAAATTTCATGCAGGCTGTCTGAAGCCGTTGTTTTAATGCTTTCGTCATCTGCTACCAGTTCCTGTCTGACTTGGTACTCCCAATCTTGCAAGATACTGATTTTTTCCTGTGGCGATAGGTTTTGATTGTTGTAGACCGCCTTCGGATTACCATATTTAATACTTGGATCTTCAATTTGTGCAGTTTGCTTGTTCATCTGATTACTCCAAATAAATTAAGAATTTCTATGATAACTAAAACCATGAAATTCAATGTGTAAGGCATGTTAATTTATTGTAAAAAGGGTCTGCAAAAAATGCAGACCCTGTTCAGCCTTCAACTGATAGCAATCCGCTTGCTGTTTTGCTTTTTAGGAATCAAACGATTTTTCTTGACTGTGATTTTCAATATGCCATTCTTAAAGTCTGCTGAAATTGTCTCTTTGTCAGCATCTTCTGGGAGTGAAATCACACGCTTGAAGTAACCATAACTGCGTTCTACGCAGTGGTAGCTGTCTTCATCACTTCTGATTTCATTTTTCTTTTCACCGCTGATGACCAAATCATGATCAACCAGCTCCAGGTTAATGTTTTCTTTATCAACCCCTGGCACCTCAATTGATATCAGGTAGTTCTTCTTATTTTCACCTATATCTACACTGGGTTTTAACAAAGTTTGCGAAATGGGGCTGAAAGCACCCATCAAACCATCTTCGTTAAAAAACTGATTGAACATACGATCAATATTGTTATGTATCTGTTGCACCGGATGGTTCGAAACTTGAGCCACTGTTTGCTCAGACTGCTTGTCTTCGCTTTTGAACCAATTCCAGGGTGCCCATTTTTTTATTGCTAAATTCATTTTCAAGCCCTCCAAAATCAGTTGTTAACTTAATCTTTTAGGAATCTTTACCACAAACTGTTCGTTTTCTTTAGTTACCGA
>JAUHXW010000264.1 GCA_030426705.1 Gammaproteobacteria bacterium | reverse complement strand
TGACTGAAACAGATCTGTCTGGTGCAGCTGGTTCTGAAACATTCTTCACTTTAGATGTACCAGCAGGTGCAACTGATTTGAGCTTTGTGATGAGTGGTGGTTCTGGTGATGCTGATATGTATGTGAAATTCGGTAGTGCACCTACCACAGCCAGCTATGACTGTCGTCCATACCAAAGCGGTAACAACGAAACTTGTGACATCGCCAACGTTCAAGCTGGAACATATCATGTTATGTTACGTGGTTACAGCTCATACAGCGGAACTACACTAACAGGTAGTTTTACTGAAAATGGCGGTGGCAACCCAGGTGGCAACTATTTTGAGAATACTGACAACGTAACTATCGGAAGTGGTGGTGCGAATACTGTAAACTCATACATCGACGTTAACCGTACAGGTGCTTCAGGTTCAATCCGTATACAAGCTGACATCAAGCATACTTGGGTTGGCGACCTAGAGGTGAAAATCTACGCACCTAATGGCGCCAGTGGCACGATACATGCCCGTACTAACTCAAATGACAGCAGTGATGATTTGTTGCTGGATGTGACTTTAGATGCTGGCACCATTGAGTCTTCAGGACAATGGCGTTTAGAAGTAGCTGACATGGCCAATGGCGATGGTGGTTACATTGATTCTTGGAGCATTGAATTTCAATAATTCATTACTTCGATAATCCATCAAAAAAAGGAGGCTTCGGTCTCCTTTTTTATTGGCAACCTGTTATCAAATTAAGCCTTAGGAGAGCTGCTGAGCAGCTCGACCCGCCGAGCCAGTTGGTGAGCGATAGCGAATCAGAGGCGAAGAGCGCGAGGTTATAAGCCATGCCCGCTGCGGACGCTTTTACTTTAGTCGTGAACAAAAGTGAATGAAGCCCCAAGGGCATACCTTATTATTTTGACTGATTTGAGCTAAAATTATCTCCCATGAAATTAGCCATAATAACCTGTCAAAACTTACCCCAGGGAATCAAAGAAGACCTGGCTTTGTATGAGGCCTTATCAAATTTAAAAGTTGAAATGGATATTTGCATTTGGAATGAAGCCAGACAATGGTCTCAATATGATGCTTGTTTGCTGCGATCAGTTTGGGACTACCATGAAAATTTATCTGAGTTCAATGCATGGCTTGACCATGTTAATGAACAAACTAAAATTTTAAATCCCATCGCCTTACTTAAATGGAATCAAAACAAGCATTATCTGGCCGATTTAAAGGACTTCGGCATCTCCATTGCTCCCACCTTATGGCTGAAGCAAACTTCCAGCTTTCATTTCGCGCAACATTGTCACAACAGTTCTTTTGAAACATTTTTTCTAAAACCTGTGGTGGGAGCTGACTCTTCCGGAACCCTAAGGTTTGATAATAATTCAAAAGGACTTACCAGGGCCCAAAACCATTTAAATGATTGGTTACCTCAAGTTGATATGATGTTACAACCCTATCTCAAGTCTGTTGAAACTCATGGTGAAACATCTACCATATATATCAATGGTCATTTCACTCATGCGGTAAGAAAAATACCTGTTCCAGGAGATTATCGTGTACAGGATACATTTGGAGCCAAAGACGAAATTCACCTACCCAACGCTGCTGAACTGTCTTTATCAAAAGCGTGTTTGGATTTTATTGAAGAAAAATTCACAAAACCAATGTATGCCCGTTTTGATTTTTTACATGATGATCATGGCCACGTTTTTCTTAATGAAGCCGAATTAATTGAACCTTCTTTATTTTTGCATCACAGTCCAAATGCCGCTGCACAACTGGCCCGAGCATTAAAAAACTTTATTCTGAATCAAACTCTTGATTGTTAAGTGCATCAGTTTGACCGAGCCCTGGTCCAATTTCCCAGGCATCTGCATCAATAGTGTCTTTGTATGCATGCCAAGTGGCATGTCCAACAACTGGCAACAGCACCACAAACCCAAGATAAAATGTAGCTATGCCCACCACAATTAACACAATGATTGAACTTGCCCAAACCAGCATGGCCACTTTATTTTTCAACACAGCGTTTATTGAAGTAATCACTGCGGTAACCGTATCCACTTTACGGTCCATCAGCATAGGAATAGAAAACGCCCCAACACAAAAAATGATGGCCGCAAAAATCCCACCAACCAATGTACCCACACCTAAAAAAGTTAACCAGTCACTGTTATTCATGACACTTTGGGAAGGGAAAAAAATGTGTAACATGCTGGCTGCCCTGGCCCAAATCAAAAACACAATCAGGAACATAAAGGACAAAACCATTTCATTACCCAGGTTTTTTTTGCCTTCTTTCAAACACCGCAAAAATTGAGGAGGAACCCCATGACTGATTTGACGGCTTAAAGAATATAACCCAATCGCAATGATGGGACCCAGAAAGAAAAATCCAGCCGTTAATGCAATCGCTAAAACAATCGAATGGGCTTTATAAGCAACCCAGGTAATCAACACACTGATCAGCATCATCACAAAACCATACGTCAGACTGATTTTGGGTACCTGTTTAAAATCAGCCCAACCTTTTTTTAACCAGCTGAAAGCTGCCATGGGATGTAAGGAACGACATGGAGCGACCAATGGCTTCAGTTGATTGTCTTGTTCATTCATGTTTTAAAATAATGTCTTGTATCCTTTTGATTATAACAGCAATGGTTTTGCAAACATCATCCATGAATCAAGGCAAAACTTTCAGATAGGGTTTGACCAAAACATGGGCATAAACACCTGCTTCAATATAAGGATCAGCATCAGCCCAATGCTGTGCCGCCTCAAGCGATTCAAATTCAGCAATCACCAACGAACCGGTAAAGGCTGGTTCTGAAGGATTCAATTCATCAGTCGCAGGATGTGGACCCGCAATTAACAATCTACCCTCTTCATTCAATTGATGTAATCGGGCTAAATGTTGCTCTCTGACTTGTTTTCTTAGCGGTAGGGAATCTGCAACATCTGTAGCAATCACGGCAAAATACATGTCATTCTCGTGGGTTAAATCAGTCATTATATTTAAAAAATTCAAATTCAGTAAGGCTTTACATCTGCGATGTGGCGAATATAATTAACATTAGACATATCTAATATTTATAACGCCATGAAAACAACTTTATTACTGATTTCCAGCATTTTGCAATACCCTACTCTGACTTTGGCCAATGATCCGTTGAACAGTGCCCCGGGCCAACAAGGCTTTGAAATTCATTGTGCCAGTTGTCACGCTGACAGTGACCAACGATTGGCGCCACCAGTTTTTGCGATAAAAAAGCATTACCAAAACGAAGAAATAGATGAGTCGACGTTTGTTGAACTTATTACGCAATTTGTCGCAGAACCACAGGAACAAAAATCCAAAATGCCCGGTGCTTTAAAGCGCTTTGGTTTGATGCCAAAATTGGGACTGGACGAAGCGCAAGTACGACCAATCGCTGCTTATATTTATCATAATGACTTTACCGAACCTGCTTGGCACCAACAACAACACAAACAACAAGGCATAAAGAACAATTTCCTCAAGCAGGGACAACAACATGCGCTGGCTGCCAAAGCGGTATTGGGAAAAAACTTAATGACCGCCATCAACACCAAAGGAACCGATGAAGCTTTACAGTTTTGTAACGAGAACGCCATCCAACTGACTGATGGCGTGGCCGCTGATAGTAAAGTAAGCATCAAAAGAGTGTCAGACAAAAACAGAAACCCCAATAATCAAGCCAATCCAACAGAACTGGCCTACATAGAAAGCACTAAAACGCGCTTAAAAGCTGGACAGAAAATCGGTGGTCAAATCACCGACCTGGGTGATAAAGTCGTTGGCTATTACCCCATCACCACCAATGCCATGTGTTTACAATGTCACGGAAAACCTGAACAAAACATCTCAACATCCACAGCTAAAAAGATCCAATCACTGTACCCTGAAGATTTGGCCACCGGCTATGATGTCAATGAACTAAGAGGTATTTGGGTGATTGAAATGCCCAAAGACCAAACCCAATAAAGGCTATTGTGTCAGCGAGGGGAGCCGATGATTCGCTCGACAAGCACAGGTAATGGAAGTACGGCGATTTACCTGAAAGGTAAAAAGCCATGCTGGAGGAGTGCCGTTGTGCGTGCGCTCGGTTGGTGAGCAAAGAGCAGGCAATGCAGGTATGGCGATTTTAACGAAGATAAAGAAGCCTTACCTGAATGCCGTAGCTCGTGAATCAGAGAGTGTAAGCCGAAATCATGAGCCATGCTGGCCG
>JAUHXW010000263.1 GCA_030426705.1 Gammaproteobacteria bacterium | reverse complement strand
ATGCTTGAGCATGTACCTGATCCGGAAAGCATCATTGATGCCTGCCTACAAGCTTTAAAACCCGGTGGGTGGTTATTTTTATCAACCCTTAACCGCACGCCTAAAGCCATGATGTTGGGTATTTTTGCTGCCGAACATGTGCTGAAAATTGTGCCCAAAGGCACCCACCATTTTGAGCAATTCATTAAACCTTCGGAACTGGTCAAAGTATTGCAACAAAAACCGGTAGATATTGTTGATTTATCGGGCATGCGTTATAACCCCATCACGAAAGCGGCTTCGATTAACCCACAAGACCTAGACATTAATTACCTGGTCGCCTTACAAAAACATGGCTAACTCCATTGAAGCGGTCTTGTTTGACCTCGATGGCACTTTGATTGACACCGCCATCGACATGATTCATGCACTGGCGACCCTGGCAGATAATCATCACATCCAACACAACCTCAATGTTGAAAATTACCGCCAATACATTTCCCAAGGCGCGGTGGCTTTGGTGAAATCTGTATTTGACGACCCATCACCAGATCAGCTGGAACAATTGCGACTGCAATACCTGGAAATCTATCAAAAGCAACTCAATACCCACAGCCAATTATTCGATGGTGTTGCAGAGTTAATCAATCATTTAGACAGTAACAACATCCCCTGGGGTATCGTTACCAACAAACCTTCCTGGCTGGCCAACCCCATTGTACAAAACACATCAGAACTGCAACAATCCCAGGTTTTAATCTGCGCTGATGAAGTCGGTGTTGGTAAACCCAATCCCAAACCGTTGTTGTTAGCCGCCGAACAAATGAAACTCAACCACGCCGCTACTTTGTATCTGGGCGATGCCCAATCAGACATTGACGCCGCCCACGCCGCTGGCATGCAATCAGCCATCGCCCTATGGGGTTATTTGGCCCCTGAAGACAAGCCGGGAGAATGGTTGGCACATCACCGTTTTAACAGCCCTTTGGATATACTGAGTTTATAGCACCCATGATTGACTTGAAATACCTTACGTTCATCGTTTCAGGCTGGTTTATGCTTTGGTATGTTGTCTACTCTCTGTTACCGAAGCAAGTGAATATCTGGACCATACTCACCATCACAATCCATTTGTTACTGATGTGGGTGTTCTTCAGTTTGATGTTTTATTGGGTTTATCTGCGCTCTACAATACTTTTCTTTTTGATTGCATTGGCTGCAGTCTTTCAAATAGGTTGGGCTATTTCACACATAGCCAAGAATCACCAACAAAACCAATAAGTTTTCTTACAACGACATGAGCTATACAGTCGTCATTGCGGCGCAGGCCCACTACTGTCCGGTAAAAAATAAACCCCTCCTATCGTCATCCTCGAACTCGATTCGGGGATCCATTGTGTATAACCCAAGAATAGCTCAGAGAACATCAATTTACACATCAGCTAAACAGAAATTAATCTCTCTTTTCTTTAAAATTTTCAGTAAATTAAGCAGCCATCATTTTGTAAGCTTCTTTAAAATGGGTCCCCGTGTCAAGCACGAGGACGACGAGACTGGCACTGTTAATCAAGCTTGTTGTTGAATAATTAATGTTTTTAAGTCTTCATTTTGTGAATGATGGGCAAACTTATATAGTGCGTCTGTTTTGAGCTGAAAAGTAAATTTTTACCGGACACTAATGGGCGCAGGCCGCAATCCAGTGTCTTTTTGATTGCTTCTACTTTTCACGTTGCTGAACTTTTGTTTTGGCAAAAGACGCAAGCTAAAGTTAATATCAATTCTCAAAATATACCCAAGACTCTGAAAAGTCACCTTTCAGTGTTTTTTCTCTGTTGCTGTAAAAATAAAAGTGTCCGCCATCCCCCCATATAAAATCAGGATTAGGGTCGCTGGTCAATTGAAGAATCATTGTCCAACGGCTGGATGCATCCAGCTCTTTTTTTGTTGCCTTTTGATAAGGATCCAATCCAAGTTTTGCCCTTTCACAAAATATCTCAGGTGGGTTCATTTGTATCAGTTGTGGATACCCCATAAACAAATTATCCCAATTTTCATCCAAGTCAGAATCAGCGTTAACTTTATCCAAAAGCTTGTTGTAATTATCAACTTCTGCCCCCTTTAGTAGTAACTGTTCATACACTGTAGAATTCACATCAGGTAAAGGATTGCCTCCCAAAGTGGGTATAATTTCACAACTGTTAAATGACTCTGGCAGAATAGATTCTGAATTCTTGACTTCAGTTAGCTCTTTTAAATCCTCTGTATATATTATTTTGATACCTTCCTGGTGGTGAGCTTCGCAACCAATCAATAAATCTACCATATAAAAATTTTTACCTGAACGGTTGTAAGAATCATCAGTACAACCCAGAAAAAAAGAAAGCAAACCCTGTTTTGGTAAATGAAGTTGGGGATTAATTTCGTGCATCTCTTCAAGGTTTATTTGCGCTAAAAAGCTCATTGGCCGGCCATCCCATTTAGGCCACTCCATTCCTTTTGGTAAATCTGGCCACCCGCCAATTTGACTTTTCCCCAACTCTTTTTTGAAAGATCTTTTATTTTTTTGGGTACTCAATTTGATTGAAGGAGAATAATATTTTTCTAAAATATTGAGTTTTGAAGTCAGCTTTGAAGCAAACAACATTTGTTGCAAACTAGACTCAGAATTTATGGCAGATAAATCAATCGGCTCATCTTCAAGTTCCGTTCCTTCAACATTTAAATTATCTGGATTAATTATCGATGTACCCTTTGCATCAATTGTGACCAGATTATTATTGACGAAAGCATACATGGGTTTGATTTTTGTGTTGACATCAATACCATGCAGCTCCTTTTCTTGTATCGGCTTCAATTTATGAGTTTGCTTTGTTTTTACGTTGGCTATGCACAACTCTTGGTTATTGATTGAGCTCACCACCCATAGGCCGTTGGAAGAGATTTTTACCGACAAAAAGCTGTTTTTTTTCACACCAAGATGAATCTTGAACTTGTCTTCATGTCCTGTCTCTATATTCAAAACAGATAACATCCCATTGGAGTGGATGATGGCTGCTGTTTTATTATCCGTAGACAAGTCAAAGTTTTCTGAATTTTTGCTTAAGTTGAAACATTTAACAACCTTCCCGGTGACATACTCAAGAACCAATAATTGACAACTGTCTATACTGTGTCTGAATACCACCCAATTGTCTTCTGTTGCTTTAATCTCCGTTCTTGTTGCAGGTAACAATTCTTTTTGATGCCGAGGTAAAGAAAATTTAGAAAACAATGCTTTTTCAACAACTTTTAACTGACCACCGTACATGCCTGCTTTGCTCTTTGATAGGGAATTAAACAATGCAAACCGCCCAAAATAATCACAAGCAATAAATTCTGCATGATGCCTGACTTTGGTTGCTATACCTTTGGACTTGATTGTTTTTTCTTTGATAATTGAGAGGTTTTTAAAATCTACCAACCTCAAAGTACCAATAAACTCTTGGTTATATGGGTTTTCATAATTTGGATTACAAAGAACAAACCCTATCAGTAAGTGGTTATCACCACACAACTCGATACTGGTTGGTAAATGCAGACGATCTGACTTTGCCAATTCTGCTGCAGCTAAATAAGTGCGGTGATTTTTTTCGTATCTGTTGACTTCTGATTGACTGAGATTTTTTACTTTTGATTGCTTAAACTGGTTTTTAGCTTGCTTTTCAAGTTGTTCTATCAATTGACCCGAAACCTCGAATGGTAGCGTACACAATGGAGTTAAATCTATGACTTCTTTTGAATATAAACTCCTTTTGGTTACAGAAACATGTCGTGTATCCAAAAGATCAAAAGGATTGTTGTTTTGGTCCGACATACCACAAACAACGATAAACTCTTCAGAGTTTCGAACAGGAATGATTTTAGATTTTAAATACATAGCGATGGTCATCCTTAAGTAAGAGTTTATTTTCCTGGAATAGTTTACACACAAATTTATAGACTATATAAACGCTAATAACTTATTTTGTCAGATTTGCTTTGGTTTCAATCTTCTGATGGTTTATACCTAAACAATTCATCGTGGATGCGTTGTGCCATGGCAACGATTTCTTCCGGGGTTTTTTGCCACACTTCAGCCGTGGAGCATAAACCAGCGGTGATTTGAATCATGGCTTGTTCGCCCATACCGATGCCTTTTTTATGGATGCCGCCAATACTTTGCGGATGCACGGGGTTGCTTGGATGTTGCATATAAGCTCCTGGGTATTTATGGTTAAAGGTCTA
>JAUHXW010000262.1 GCA_030426705.1 Gammaproteobacteria bacterium | reverse complement strand
CCAATGACATTGAGCGCGCCACAGAAATTGCCAAAAACATGGTGACCAAGTGGGGCTTGTCTGAAATGGGGCCATTGTCTTACTCAGAAGATGAGGGTGAAGTGTTTTTGGGCCGCCAAGTGACTCAGCACAAGAACATGTCAGATACCACGGCAGAACAAATTGATAAAGAAATCCGTGACATCATTGATCGGAATTATGTCCGGGCAGAAAAAATACTTGAGGAAAACATTGATAAATTGCATTTGATGGCCAAAGCCTTGATGAAGTATGAAACCATCGATGCCAAACAAATCGAAGAAATCATGCAAGGTAAGGAACCATCGCCACCTGAAGGTTGGGACATCGAAGATGACAACGATGACAAACCCACCATGAAGAAACAAGATGACGAATCTTCTGATGGGATGGGTGATCCGGCAGAACAAGTTTAAAAGTTTTCATGAAAGATTTTCAAGTGATGGGGGTGCTTAATGTCACCCCCGATTCATTTTCAGATGGTGGACAATTTGTCGGACTTGAGGCGGCCATGCAACAAGTTGATGCCATGATTGAACAACAGGTTGACTGGATTGATGTGGGTGGTGAATCCACGCGACCAGGCGCAGCCAGCGTTTCAGTCGACGAAGAACTCGAACGGGTTATACCTATTATCAAAGCCATCAAAGCCAATTACCCCGAGCAAAACATTTCCATTGATACCAGTAAACCCGAAGTGATGGAAGCGGCCATCATGGCCGGTGCCAACATGATCAATGATGTCAATGCTTTACAGGCAGATGGTGCCATTGAAGTGGCGGTTAAGCATGATGTTTTGGTTTGTTTGATGCACAAAAAAGGCACGCCCCAAGACATGCAAGACCAACCTGAATATGATGATGTGGTGCAAGCAGTGTTGGATTTTTTTGATGAGCGTGTTGAAGCTTGCTTATCTTATGGCATGGATGCCGACAACATCATTCTTGATCCTGGTATCGGATTTGGTAAAACCCTTGAGCATAATTTACAATTGCTTCAGCACACCGCCACATTCAAGCAAATGGGCTTTCCAGTGTTGATTGGGGTTTCAAGAAAATCCATGTTTCAACAATTGCTGAATCGGCCAGTTGATCAACGTTTAGCCGGGTCATTGGCTGTGGCTCAATTTGCTTATTTACAAGGTGCTGACTATTTCAGGGTGCATGATGTGGCAGAAACCAGGGACGTTTTGGAAACGAGTAGGGCACTGATAGGAGCAAGTAATGACTAAAAAATACTTCGGAACAGATGGCATCAGAGGCAAAGTCGGCGGTTCGGTCATGACGGCTGAATTTGCGTTGAAATTGGGCTATGCAGCAGGCAAAGTATTGGGCGAAGCCATGCCGAGTAAAACCATTGTGATTGGCAAGGACACGCGGGTTTCCGGTTATATGCTGGAATCGGCTTTGGAAGCGGGTTTGGCCTCAGCAGGCATTAACATCATCCTGTTTGGCCCGATGCCTACACCAGCAGTCGCCTGGTTGACCAAAACCTTGCATGCCAGCGCCGGTATCGTCATCAGTGCTTCACACAATCCGTATTACGACAACGGCATCAAGTTTTTTAACCAGAATGGCCAAAAATTGAACGATGCGCAAGAACTGGCCATTGAAGCGCTGCTTGATCAACCCATGCAAATGGTTGAATCAGCGGAGTTAGGCAAAGCCAAAAGATTGGAAGATGTTGCGGGTCGCTATATTGAGTTTTGTAAACGCGCGGCCAATCGACAGATTCTGGCTGGAAAGAAAATCGTACTGGATTGTGCCAATGGTGCCAGTTACCACATTGCACCACAGGTTTTTGCTGAATTAGGTGCAGATGTTACTGTTATTGGCAATAAACCTGATGGCTTTAACATCAATAAAGATTGTGGCTCTACCGAAGTTTCGGTGTTGAGTGAAATGGTGGTTGAAACCAAAGCAGATCTAGGCGTAGCTCTGGATGGTGATGGTGACCGCGTGGTGATGGTTGATCACACCGGAAACGAAGTCAATGGTGACCAATTGATATTTATGGTGGCCAAACATTTGCAGCAAAACAATCATCTTGATGGCGGTGTGGTCGGTACTCTGATGTCGAACCAAGGCATGGAAGCTGGCTTGAAACAGTTGGGCATTCCGTTTGTGCGAGCCGATGTGGGTGATCGCTATGTGCATCAGGAATTGTGCAAGCGCAACTGGATATTGGGTGGTGAATCTTCAGGTCATATTTTGAATCTTAACTTGGCTGGCACCGGTGATGGCATCATCAGTGCTTTGATGGTTTTGGATGTGATTATGGAGACTGGTAAATCATTGAAAGACCTGGCCGCTGAAATGCAGATGTATCCGCAAGTGATGATCAATGTTCAGCACGACGCACCCAAAGAACTCGCACAAAATCAATCATTACTGGATGCAGCACAACAAGTGGATGATGAACTGGGTGATGATGGACGGGTTTTGATCAGACCCTCAGGCACTGAACCCAAATTGCGGGTGATGGTTGAAGCCAAAGAGGCTGATGTGGCACAACAACATGCGGCACAATTGGCCGAACTGGCAGAAAAACTATGAAAACTTTAATCACTCTTATCCTTTTTCTGAACGCTCAAAACTTGCTGGCGTTTGATTTTCCAAAAGCTGATAACTTGTGGCTGCGTGAAGCACCGCCGACTGCTCGCATGTTGGCAGCATACGTCACTGTTGAGAATAACACCGACAAAGATTTAACTTTGGTAGGCGCTTTTGCACCGGATTTTGGCATGACAGAAATTCACAAAACCATTGAAGTCGATGGCCTATTGAAAATGCGGGAACAAAAGGAGTTGGCTTTACCCCAGCAATCAAAAATTGTGATGGAGCCGGGCGGTTTGCATATCATGTTAATGATGCCCAAGAAAAAATTCAAAGTGGGCGAAGAAGCTCGGATTTGTTTGATTTACACCGACAAGAACGGTAATGAGCATGTCCAACATTTGGATTTCCCCGTTAAAAAACAGTAACTTAACTTCGTCATTACCCGACTTGATCGGGTAATCCAGAGCGGAGCGGGTTCGAACGAAGTTCGAAAAAATGATAAAAACAGCGCATAGACAACCATGAAAAAAAAGGACTTCTATTTTGAATTGCCAGAAGCATTGATTGCGCAACAACCCTTAGAAGAGCGTTCGCAAAGCCGTTTGTTGAAACTGGATAAGTTTTCAGGGCAAACCACAGACTTACAATTCAAAAACATCCTGGATGAATTAAACTCAGGTGATTTATTGGTGTTCAACAACACCAAAGTGATTCCGGCCAGGTTGTTGGCTCAGAAGGCCACCGGCGGCAAAATTGAAGTCTTTATCGAACGTGTGTTGAATGAGCATCAAGCCAAGGCTTTGTTGAAATCCAACAAATCCGTCAAATTGGGCAGTACCATTGAGTTTGACGGTGTCGCTAAATTACGGGTCAGTGCCAAGCAAGGGATGTTTTATTTGGTTGAAACCATTGGTGATGAAACATTGACAGACATCATGCAAGCCCATGGGAACATGCCCTTACCACCGTACATTACGCGTGATGCCGATGAACATGATGACGAACGCTACCAGACTGTTTATGCTGATGAACAACAAGCCGGTGCTGTAGCGGCACCCACTGCGGGATTGCATTTTGATAATGAACTGCTGGCTCAAATCAAGGCCAAGGGAATTAGTACAGCCTTTGTGACCCTACATGTGGGTGCGGGCACTTTCCAACCGGTTAAAACCGAAGACATCGAATCCCATCAAATGCACAAGGAATGGATTGCTGTTGATGAGAATGTTTGTGATTTGGTTAAAAAAACTCAAGCAAGAGGCAACCGAGTTATTGCTGTTGGTACCACTGCGGTACGTTGTTTGGAAACCGCTGCAGCCGATGGTGAAATCAAACCTTATGTTGGTGACACGCAAATATTTATTTATCCTGGTTATGATTTCAAAGTCATTGACGGCCTGATCACCAATTTCCATTTACCTGAGTCGACACTGGTGATGCTGGTATCCACCCTGGCTGGTAGAAAAAATATCCTTGCCGCTTACCAGCATGCCATTGATGAGCAATACCGCTTTTTCAGCTACGGCGATGCGATGTTGATTGTTTGATCAAAGCGCTTTGTAAGTTGGCAAAAAAGTGTGGTTGGTTAAATTTCATATAAATTTTAGTTCTTTTTCAGGTATAAAAATTCAATTTGTACATAAATACAATCATTTCTAATGAGGAATGGTTGATGCCAAATTTAAATAAATATTGCTTAAATGTACTACCCGTTTTAATCCTTG
>JAUHXW010000261.1 GCA_030426705.1 Gammaproteobacteria bacterium | reverse complement strand
TGGTTTCTTGAATGATGAGGAGCCAAAAAGCTCCGATGACTCAGTGACAGCTGATCATACTGAAACTTTGGCGAACGCTGATTTTGGCGATGATTCAGATTCAGACTTTGAAGATGTATCATTTGACGACCTGGGTGCTGATTTGGATGAAGGTTTGATGGACAATGACGCTGACGATTCAGAAGATTTGGATTTGGACTCAATGGTTGATGATGCGGTAGAAGATGTCACAGAAACTGTTGAAGAAGCCAAAGATGAATTGGCAGATGAGTTAGATGATTTTGATTTGGATGATTTTGATTTGGATGATGAGGCTTCTGCTGATGACTCAGATTCGGACAGTGATTCAAGTGATGATGCTGTTGAAGAATCATTGGATTTGGATGCAGAACTGGATGAAGATCTTGATTTTGACTTGTCTGACGAATTGGCTGAAATTGAAGCTGATGATGCAGGTGAAGAAGCTGCCAATGAAGCAACAGAGGATTCCAGTTTGGAAGATTCAGACGGTGATGACTTTGATGATATTTTAGATTTATCAGATGATGAAGAAACATTTGATTTAGATGGGGATGATGATATGGATGAAGACATTGATTTGGGACTAGAAGGTTTGATGGATGAAGGCGATGCCATTGATACCAAACTTGATTTGGCCAAAGCCTATCTTGATATGGGTGATGTTGATGGTGCTAAGAATTTACTCGAGGAAGTCGTTTCCGAAGGAAATGATAGCCAGGTAGAAGAGGCCAAGAAAATCTTGGGTGATATGTAACTCAACCCCTGATTCAACTATAATAAGCCGGATTTTTTAATTCGGCTTTTTTTATGCGTATTGCTTGTGGTGTGGAATATGATGGCGAACCATTTTTCGGTTTCCAGATACAGGCTCAAGAACCCACAGTCCAATCCAGCCTTGAGCAAGCCATCGCAAAAATTGCCAATCATCAGGTAGGTGTCGTTTGTTCTGGCAGAACCGACACAGGTGTCAGTGCCAGGCACCAGGTCATTCATTTCGATACCAATGCTCAACGAGAGAATTATCAATGGGTGATGGGTATAAACCGTGAATTGCACCGTGCCATTACGATTTTATGGGCAAAGCAAGTGCCTGATGATTTTCATGCCCGTTTTTCTGCAACCAGTCGCAGCTACGAATACACCATCATCAACAGACCAGTACGCCCAGCCATTAATCGTCATCATTTGACGTGGATTGCACAGGACTTGGATCATAATGCCATGCATGAAGCCGTACAGATACTGATGGGCACCCATGATTTCAATGCCTTGCGATCAACCAATTGTCAATCGCATGTTTCGGTTAAAACCATACACCAGGCAGAAGTGGTACGTGAAGGCGAACTGGTTAAATTACGGGTTACTGCCAATGGTTTTTTGCATCACATGATCAGGAACATAGTGGGCACCTTGTTGCCGATTGGTAAAGGGCTAAAACCTGTCACTTGGATGCAAGAGGTTTTGGACAGTCAGGACCGTAAACAGGCAGGTGTTACCGCACCACCCAATGGACTGTCTTTTATGCAGGTGACTTATCCGGAAGAATATAAAATACCGCAGCTTGAATGATGATAAAGATTAAATATTGTGGACTTAAAACCAGTGATGATGTGAAGCATGCGGCTGAAGCCGGTGTGGATGCGGTTGGGTTTGTGTTTGTTGAAAAAAGTAAGCGTTATATCGAACCTGAGAAAGCAAAACAATTGATTGGACAAGCCAAACAAAAGGGTTTACTGACCGTAGCATTATTTGCCAATCAAAATGCAAACACCATCAAACATATCATCGAATTAACCCTACCAGAGGTGTTGCAATTTCACGGTAATGAAACCCCTGCATTTTGCGAACAGTTTAGTTGGCCATATTGGAAAGCTGTACCGATGCTATCGGCAATAGATTATAAAAATTATATCGCCATGTATCCAAGTGCAGATTATTTTCTACTGGACGCTTTTGGTGAGCAGCAGTCGGGCGGTTCGGGCGAATCTTTTCAATGGTTTGAATTTTCAGATTCACTGAAATCTAAGTTGATATTGGCCGGTGGAATCAATGAACAAAATGTTGAGCAAGCAATCAAAGCCACTGGCGCTGAATTTATCGATACCAGCAGTGGTATTGAAGACATCCCTGGCGTAAAATCCAAACAAAAAATGATACAACTGGCTGCAAAGATAAAATCATTACAGCTTCATAAATTTACCCAAAAAAATCATGACAGTTAAATATTCAGATTACCCCGATAACAGAGGACATTTTGGTCAATTTGGTGGCGTTTTCGCCAGTGAAACACTGATGCACTGCTTGACTGAGCTTAATCAAGCTTACGCGAGACTTAAGCATGATGAATCCTTCCAAGCACAATTTAATCAGGATTTGGCTGACTACGTGGGTCGTCCATCTCCTTTGTACCTGGCGGAAAGACTCAGCAAAGAAAGTGGAGGTGCCAAAATATGGTTAAAAAGAGAAGATTTGAATCACACCGGGGCGCATAAAATTAACAACACCGTTGGTCAAATCTTATTGGCCAAAGCCATGGGTAAAAAACGCATCATTGCCGAAACCGGCGCTGGGCAACATGGTGTGGCGACAGCAACGGTAGCTGCACGCCTTGGTTTGGAATGTGTGGTTTATATGGGTGAGGTGGATATTGCTCGCCAAGCCATCAATGTATACCGCATGAAACTGATGGGCGCCGAAGTGCGCAGCGTAGATTCTGGCTCAAAAACCCTGAAAGATGCTTTGAACGAGGCCATGCGTGATTGGGTAACCAACGTAGATGATACCTTTTACATCATTGGTACGGTGGCGGGACCAGACCCCTATCCACAAATGGTCAGGGATTTTAATTCTGTAATCGGTAAGGAAGCCAAACGCCAATTTGAGGAAAAAGTGGGCGGACTACCCGATGCATTGGTGGCATGTGTGGGTGGTGGTTCCAATGCCATGGGTTTGTTTCATCCTTTTTTGGATGATTCATCGGTTAAGATATATGGTGTCGAAGCCGGCGGACACGGCGTTGAGACGGGAGAACACGCTGCATCTATCACAGCGGGTAAAGTGGGCGTTTTGCATGGCAATCGGACTTACGTGATGTCTGACGAACAAGGACAAATCATTGAAACACATTCAATTTCGGCTGGTTTAGATTACCCTGGCGTAGGCCCTGAGCATGCTTTTTTGAATGAAACCGGTCGTGCTGAATACGTCACCATCAACGATGATGAAGCCTTACAGGCATTTCATAATTTAACTAAAATTGAGGGTATTTTACCGGCTCTGGAAAGTTCACATGCGGTGGCTTATGGCATGAAATTGGCCAAACAAATGTCTCAGGAACAAAACATCATTGTGAATTTATCTGGCAGAGGTGACAAAGATGTTCATACCATTGCTGCATTGGAAGGAGTGACCGTATGAGTCGATTACACAATAAATTAAGTCATTTAGCTGGCAGAAAAGCCCTGATTCCATTCATCACTGCTGGCCACCCCAATCCTGACATGACAGTGGCTATCATGCAACAATTGGTTGCTGATGGTGCTGATGTGATTGAACTGGGTATGCCTTTTTCTGACCCAATGGCTGATGGTCCGGTGATTCAACAAGCCTCAGAACAAGCGATTGCGAAGGGCACGGGAATCAAGGAGACCATTGCCATGGTCAAACAGTTCAGACAACAAGATCAAACCACACCCGTGGTACTGATGGGTTATTTGAATCCAGTGGAATGTATGGGCTATTCTCAATTTGTTGAAAAAGCACATGAGGCAGGTGTTGATGCTTTGTTGTTGGTTGACAGTCCGCCAGAAGAATCGACTGATTTATTGGCGCAATTGCAACAAGTTGATATGGAACAAATCTTTTTAATCGCGCCGACTACCACCGATGAACGCAAGCAAATGATTTGTGAACATGCCAAGGGTTTTGTCTACTATGTGGCATTAAAAGGTGTTACCGGTTCTGCCGATTTGGACAGCCAAGCAGTTAACAAAGATGTCAGCAGCATTCGAAATTTCACCAATTTACCAGTAGCTGTCGGTTTTGGTGTCAAGGATGCTGATTCTGCAGTGGCTGTGGCTGAACAGGCCGATGCGGTGGTCATTGGTAGTGCGCTGGTCAGTTTATTGAACGATTGTGACTCTGTAGCAGCTGCACAAACAGCGGTATCAAAATTTATCAAACCTATCAGAACGGCGTTGAATTCGTTATAATAGAGACCTTTGCTCGATTCTGAGCAATTGAGAAAAAAACATCTGGAATGTTTTTTCATGTAAGCCGCAAAGCGGTAAGCATCAAGGATGATGCGC
>JAUHXW010000260.1 GCA_030426705.1 Gammaproteobacteria bacterium | reverse complement strand
GAAAAGTCAGACAGCCTATTGGCTATACGCTTTGGCAGTTTTGTTGTTTTTAAGCTCAGTCCTTTATTTGTACCGAAAACGCTGGCAATACAGTGCCACCATCCATCAAGCCAAAGAAAAGCAGTCTTTTGCGGAAACACAATTGTCCTTGACCACTTCCCTGGTTTCATCCTTGGAAATCGAAGAACTGCTGTCCAAAATAAAACAACAAATCAGAGAAAAAGTAGGTGTTGATCAGGTCGAGGTTTGTTACTGGAACACCCAAAACAATTATCAAATTTTCAGTGACAGCCAACTTGAACAATTAGACAAGAATGAACTTGGAAAAAAAGCCTACAGCATGTTTGATAATGATGAAAGTTACCAGATTGATCAGCGAGAACAAGGAGCCATCTTGTGGGTCTTGTTCAGTCATTCAGCAGAAAAGATGGGGTTGATAAAATTGTTCAGGGCCAAAGGCAGTTTCAAACCCAATGACATCGCCTTGGCAATGGCTTATGCCACCCAATCATCGTTGGCTTTGGAAAATGCCCGTCTATTTGAAGAAGTGAATCACCTGGCTGAACAGGCCAACGCCTCCAACAAAGCCAAAAGTGACTTCCTTGCTCAGGTTTCACATGAAGTCAGGACGCCGATGAATGGTATTTTAGGCATGAACGAATTGTTGTTAGACACGGAACTGAATGAAGAACAAAGGCTTTATGCCAGTGCCGTAGCAGAATCGGGAGAACACCTGTTGCACATCATCAATGACATTCTGGACTTGTCCAAAATTGAAGCTGGTGAGTTGGTACTGGAAAGTCGTCCGGTGAATTTACACCAATTAGTTGATGAAGTTGTTAAATCATTTGTGTCCGTTAGCAAAAACAACAAACTGTTATTTTGGCTTGATTTCAGCTCGGAATTGTCACCAATGAGGATGGCAGATTCTGTTCGTTTGAAACAAATCATGATGAATTTATTAAGCAACGCTTTTAAGTTCACCAGTAAAGGTGAAGTCAACCTTTCTGTCTATTCAAATAACACAGCTGATGGCATCGTGATAACAGTTAATGATACGGGTATTGGCATCGAGCCCGATTTGTTAGATAAGTTGTTCGAACCCTTTGCTCAAGCAGACAGTTCTATCACCAGAAAATATGGTGGCACCGGTTTAGGGTTAAGCATCATCAAACAGTTGGTCGAAAAAATGGGTGGCTATCTGGAAATCATCAGTGAACCTGGAATCGGAACCACAGTCAGTTGCAACATTCCGCTTGAACAGGCCGAAAAACCAAGGATTGTTCTCAGAGGGAAGCGTTCACAGGTAATCAGTCATCATTCACTGATTGGCCAAGCCATCGAAAATGGTTTGGCCATCAATGGCATTCAAAAGGCGAAAAGTTTGGATGAAACCGATGTGATTTTTATCCTGGATGATGAAAACCACGACTACAGTGAAATCATCAATCAAGCCAATCAGGACAATAAACTGGTGTACCTGATAAAACCGGTTTATCAGAATCACACTTATCAGGCAGGGACTTACTGTGTGGTAGACATGCCATTTTCTTTGCAAAAAATAGGGCAGTTATTTACACCCGAATCTGTTGTGTTGGAGACACAATTCAAAGTATCCAGATCGATGAATGCCTTACATTTATTGGTGGTTGAGGATAATCCCATCAATCAGCAATTGTTGCTTGAATTGCTTGAAAAAGAAGGTCATTGGGTCGATGTCTTCGATGATGCCAATCATGCTTTGGCGGGTATCGAACGAGCAAAGTATGATTTGTTGCTGGTGGATTATCACCTTCCAGACCTGACCGGCATTGAATTCATCACCGCCTGTCGGCAAGCCAATGTCTCTACCAGAGCGATCATCATGACCGCTGATGTGTCGATGGCATTGAAAGATTTGTGTGAACAACACGGCATTCATGACATCATCACCAAGCCATTTAAACTTGATGAATTGAAAGCCATTATCCGGCAGGTAGAAAGTTAGGCGGTGTTAGAGGAATTGTCTGGTTTGGATTTATTGAGTTTGCCGTTGATTTCGTTCAGCGCTGCGTCTAATTTCTTGACCAGCAAATCTTTTTTCTCTGGATCAATGTATTTGGATTCAAAGGCATTTTGAGTTTTTTGCAGCAAGTCGTCAAAATTTTTACCCTCGTATTTAATCGGTTCCATGGTGTCTTTTTTCGCATCATCAAACAAACCGATCCATTTTTCGCTCATCTTGCCATAGCTGAGTACTCGATACAGGTAGCGACCAGGGCGTTCACTGTGTTTAATCAAACCAAACAAAGCCGCAAAAAAACAAATCGGCATCAAAGCCAAATCACGCAAACCATCAACAATCAATTTCAACTGCAAAACAATGGTGTCACGCACCACTTCAGTGCGAGAGTTTGATTCAGGAGTTTTAGACATAAAGAAATCCGCTACTTTTTTTTAATGATTATAGCTTTTTATAGAGATTTATTGAATAGGTCTTTGGTCATCGTTTTCTTGCTTTTTGATTGGAAGGCCAAAGTAGAGTGTCAGGTTTGAAATCACTAAAAATATCAAAAGAAAAAACCATTTGTTCAAATTAATTGAATATTCAGGCAATAAATGATGGACCAATAAATGAGCTATAAATAAAGAAAATACTAAATGTGAGCCAATGAAAAGTTTAGCCGGAATATGGGGTTTTGTTACAACTTTTTTGCAGTCATCACAGTTAATGGATAGTTTATTTCCCCAGTTTCTTGATATAGGAAGGTTCGCTATTAACAAAACTTTTTTAAAAGATATGGCTTTGCGGCAATATGGGCATCGTTTGATCATGATTTAATAGATTGAATAAAAATATTTACAACAGCTTCAAAAAAGGTTTTCTCAGCTTCACCAAATCGATTCAAAACTGGGCTGTCCACATCAAGCACACCTGAAATTTGTTCAGTATAAAATGGCACCACGATTTCGGATTCTGATGCAGCATCACAAGCGACATGGCCATCGAATTGATGCACATCTTTAACCACTTCGGTGGCTTGATTGGCAAAAGCCGTGCCGCAAACCCCTTTGCCAATTTCTAGTCGGGTACAAGCGGGTTGTCCATGGAAAGGCCCAAGAACCAATTCTTCGCCTTGCTGGTAATAAAAGCCCAACCAATTGACTTGTTCTAAATTATGATACAAGAATGATGACAGGTTGGCAGCATTGGCCTGAATATCATGTTCTGCTGATAACAAGGCTTCTAATTGTTTGAGTAACAGTGGGTATGATTCACTCATGGTGGACGGATTGATTAAAGAGACATTGTAGGGTTGTTAACATGCTTTTCAAGTGAGGTTATTGTTCGACAGACAAATTACTTCCCAAGCTATGACATTTAGCATCATACCAACAGCAATGATGAGTATAAAGTTGATTAAGAAGACATGTCAGTTGGCTTCGGCTCCGCTCAGCCAGCGGATTATCCGCACACTGAGCGTAGTCGAAGTGGACGTTACTTGTTCTTCAACAAATCCCGAATTTCTGTCAACAGTTTTTCTTCGTTAGTAGGCTCTGGCGGCGCAGCTGGCTTTTCTTCTTCTTTTTTCTGCAGATTATTCATGAATTTAACCATCATAAACACCGCAAAAGCGATGATCAAAAAATCGATGGTGGTTTGTAAAAACGCACCCCATTGTAAGGTGACGGCTTCTGCTGCCTCAGTGGCAGGTTTAAGCACATATTCAAGGTCAGAAAAATCAACGCCACCTATCAACAAACCCAATGGTGGCATCATCACACCATTAACAAAAGCCGAGACAATTTTGCCAAAAGCAGCACCGATGATGATACCTACAGCCATGTCCATGACATTGCCTTTAACAGCGAACTTTTTGAATTCTGCCATCATTCCCATAATTTTCTCCTCTATTTTGATTAAGTCCAATGATTTTAGCCCAATGGTGAGAATGCTTTGAAGAATTTTTGTCAATTAACGTAAAAAAGGCCAGTCAAAAGACCGGCCTTTTTCAATCGAATTGGTGGATGATTTTACAATGAGTAGTACATATCAAATTCAGCAGGGTGGGTACTCATACGAATGCGGTCCACTTCAGCTTGTTTCAATTCAATAAAACCGTCAATCACATCATCAGTGAACACACCGCCAGCTTTCAGGAAGTCGCGGTCATTGTCCAGGGCTTCCAAGGCTTGGTCTAATGAATGACAAACCGTAGGGATGCTTTTCGCTTCTTCAGGTGGCAAGTCGTACAAATCTTTATCCATGGCAGAACCTGGATCAATTTTGTTCTTGATGCCGTCTAAGCCAGCCATCATCATCGCTGCAAACATCAGGTAAGGATTACCCATAGGATCA
>JAUHXW010000259.1 GCA_030426705.1 Gammaproteobacteria bacterium | reverse complement strand
TACTTTTTTCATATAATTACCCTCTGTTTACTGATATTTTGCTTGTTTGTATTTACAAGCTTCTGATACAAGACAAATGGTTAACAGGTATTATGTTTATGACCTGTAACACAATTGTCATGAAAATATAGGGGAAGTGACACAATATAGCAACGCAAAATTTACGTATTTTTTTGTACTTCTCGCGCACTCATTCTGCAACAAGTAAAATTATCAACTTGTGACAGTGTTCACTTTAAGAAAAAGTTTTTATCAGAATCCTTGTATGGCTTGCTCTACGGCTCTGAAAACCGCTTTGGCTTTATTCATGATTTCTTGCCACTCATTTTCTGCCACACTATCAGCGACCACACCAGCCCCCGCTTGGACATGTAATTCCTGATCTTTGATGACAGCGGTGCGGATTGCGATGGCCATATCCATGTCACCATGCCAGCCCCAATAACCCACGGCACCGGCATAAACATTGCGTTTCACTTTTTCCAGTTCGGCAATCACTTCCATGGCACGTACTTTGGCTGCGCCCGACAAGGTACCGGCAGGGAAAACGGCTTTGATGATATCAGCATTGGATTTGCCGGTTTTCAATTGGCCACGAATTTCAGAAACGATGTGCATCACATGCGAATAATGCTCAATGATCATTTTATCCTTTAGTTCAACAGTACCGATTTCTGCAATTCGACCGACATCATTACGCCCCAAATCAATCAGCATCAAATGCTCAGCTATTTCTTTGGGATCATTGAGTAAATCAATTTCCAATGCCTTGTCTTCTGCTGGTGTTTTACCACGAGGCCGGGTTCCGGCAATCGGTCTTAGCGTCACTTCTTCTCCCATACGCCTGACCAAAACTTCAGGTGAGGAACCCACCACTTGATAATCTCCAAAATCCATAAAGTACATGTAGGGACTTGGATTGGAAGCACGTAGGGCACGATATACGTCTAATGGTCTGGCATTGAATTGGGTTGAAATACGTTGTGATAACACCACTTGCATGATGTCTCCGGTTTCAATGTAATTTTTACATTGGGCAATGGCTTGATTGAATTCTTCTTGGGTAAAGCCTGTTTTGAAATCTGTGGTGTTGATGCTGTTGGGGTTAATCATCTCAGCATAACCTGTGCTACCAGAGCGCAAACGATGGGTCAAATCCCGGAGTCTTTTTTGCCCTTTTTCAAAAGCCAAATCCTCAGCTGGATCAACATGAACCATTAACCATACTTTGCCCGCCAAATTATCAAACACAGCAATGTCTTCAGCCAACATCATATTGATATCGGGAATATGTAACCGGTCTTCGGGGGCCAGCCCTTTTAGCTTAGGCTCAATTTGCTCAATGATTTCATAGCCCAAATAGCCAACCAGTCCACCATTGAATCCCGGCAATTCTTCAATCTCGGGAACCGAAAACCTGGACTTGATGCTTTCAACCTGCTGTAACACGTCATCAACTTCGTACTCGCTGACCAAAGTGTCGTATTCAAACTCCTGAAACTTTTGACCGTGAACCTGAAAGCGAAAATTGGCGGATAAACCAATGATTGAGTACCTACCCCAACGCGCACCGCCTTCAACCGACTCCAACAAAAAGGTATTTTTACCATTGGCCAATTTCAGCCATGCACTGAGTGGCGTATCCAAATCAGCTGAAATACAGCGGTAAAGTGGAATGCGGTTATGACCTTGACTTGCTAATTGTTGAAATTTTTCCTGATTAATCATGATATTTCTGGAATAGGTATTTTGACCCAGTAGTTTACCTCTTTGATAACACAGTGCAAACCATAAAAAATCCAGTTTTCAGACTCTTTCAGACTCTTTTCAAGATTCAACAACAGGTTTAAAGGACAATTTAGTTAACTAAATTAAAGAGAGAACCATGAAAAAAATATTGTTGTTACTGATAATCAGCCCTTTGGCTCAAGCTTTTGTTACTGTTGGCACGGACGAAGAATGTGACTATCAACCAGAATCACTACAGTTGGCAATTTATAGCAATGATGAAGTTCGGGTTACAAACCAAGCAGTTTATGAACCTCTGGAAATTATCAATCGATCGGTACACATCATGGGAGGATATGATGATTGTGCAGAGGCGGAAGTGGACGCACAAAGATTTACAAATACAGAAATTAACGGTCAGGACTCTTTCACTGTTATGAGCATAAGCACTACCGCTGCTGGTGGACATTTACCCCAAATAATCATATTGGATGGTCTGGATCTTGAAGATGGTTTGACATCAGGTAGCAATCTTGCCGGTGGTTTGGACATCAGGGGAAATGTGAACGTCACGCTTGTCGACGTGACAGTTGAGAGCAATGAAGCCAACACACATGGCGGTGGTATATATATCTTTGGTGCAAACGGAGCCAAAGTAACGATGAATAATGTAGATATCAGTAACAACAGTGCCCCTGTTGGTGCTGGTATGGTCATCTCTACAAATGCTGAAGTAATGATGGATCGAGGCTTCATAGACAATAATTTCGCTTCAAACAACAGTGGAGGGATTCTTGTCACAAGCGGAAGTAAGCTTACTCTCTATGACACCTTGGTACGAAGCAACAGAGGAGTAGAAAGTGGAGGCGGTATTAGCTGTTCCAATAGCGAACTCTATATTGACCCAGATTCCAGAATTGGGCACAACAGAGCCAAATTTGGAGGAGGCATATATGCAAGCAATAGCTGTACTGCATTGATTGAGGCCGGCAATAATGCTGTTCCTCCGAATGCGATTGAGGGCATTGTAGTCAACGAAGCTGATTTCTTTGGTGCTGGCATTTATGCCGTTGACAGTCAATTGACCCTGAAAGGGTCTGCTGACCATTATATGAGTATGTATCTCAATTATACTGATGCAGACAATCCAACCTCACAAGGTGGAGCTATCTATGCTCGCGGTGACAGTTTAATCACTTTATTTAACACACGACTGGAAAAGAATGAGGCAAAGTTTGGATCAGCTATTGTTGCCACTGAAGGTGCTAAAGTTAAAGTGGGACGACTTCCAGGCGATTGCTTTGCTGATGAGGAGTGCTCGTTAATTCATAGAAATGAGGGGCTTTTTGGCACCATTTATACAACGAGTTGTGGCACTGTAGATGTGTATCAAACGGTTATCAAAAACAATATTGCAGCAGATGCTGCAGTGGCTTTTTTTAATGGAAACCTGATAGATGAATGTACCAATACATTTGAAGGCAATGTGATTTATGGCAATAAGGATGAAATCGATGAAACCAACTCACTGTTTCTTCTGGACCGCACTGCCAGCTTGGACTTTGCTTTCAATACCGTATCAGATAACCTGACAGATCGAATTTTTAAAATGAATGTTACCGATTCAAGTGAGCAGACATTGAAGTTAAATAGCTCTATTATTTGGAACTCACCAGCAACGATTTTTTATGAAGCTGTCAATTCCAATCACTACAGTGGGAACTGTTTTCTCTTGCATAGCTTGCAAAATGTGCCAGACAGCTTTGGAAATCTTCGTCTCGCCATTGATCCCGTATTTCTTGATGCTCCAAATAATGATTATCAATTGTCATTTAATTCTCCACCCATCGATTACTGCGACACTTCGCTATATAACCCTTCACATCATGACATAATAAGTACGCCCAGAGGGTTGCAATTTGCGCCTCCGGTACTGGGTTTTTTTGATATGGGAGCTTATGAGTACGATGATGGAAATCACATAGGAGATGTCATTTATTACAGTCGCTTTGAATGAATTTATTACAAATTCATTCAGTCCAAGGAGAACTGCTTAGCAGCTCTCCTTAGTAGTGACATTCAGATGTTAATCTGCATAATCATATTTACCACCTTTTTCCAAAGCTATTTGATAGGCCGGCCTTTGCTGAAAATTACGCACATAACGGTAAATATTGGGATGTGATTGTTCTGTAATCACACCTCTGGCAACACTGGCTTCCAAAGGAAATGACATTTGAATGTCTGCACCACTGATATCATCGCCGGTAAACCAGGTATGTTCTGCCAAATGATTTTCCACATATTGAAAATGTGTTTTGATATTAGGTGTGACAAATGAGTCCATCACTTTATTGGCAATCCCTTTGGCGATGGGTTTAACGAAAAACGGCATTTTGGCCGATTTCACCTTGTCAAAAACCAGTTTTAACAGCAACGGCGACATCATTGAACCTTCGGCATAATGCAACCAGTACATATACGCCTGATACCTTTTACTGTTGCGCCTGGGTACCCAGTCATTGTTACCATAGGTGCGACCCAAATAATCAATGATGGCGCCCGATTCTGCCAATGTTGAATCACCATCAGTAACCACTGGGGATTTGCCCAAAGGATGAACT
>JAUHXW010000258.1 GCA_030426705.1 Gammaproteobacteria bacterium | reverse complement strand
TTGCCATTAGGCTTTCTGTTCTCTTTCAATAGCCACATCTAGCGCTTCACAAATTCGCTTTTCTCGGGTGGTCGGTTTTACAGCTTCCTGTATACGACGAATCAAATAATTTCTCTTTCCTGGGGGGATATCCATAAAAGCGTCTATCATCCCTTCAGTTTCTAACAAACCCAATAATTCATCAGGAACATCTACGTCATTAGGGTCTAAAACCACAAAATCCAGTTTAACTCGATCACCCGACTTGGTTTTTGTAAGCTTACGAATTTTTGCCTTAATTCGAATGTAGTGCTTACCACCTCCTACTGGAAAAAGGCTTACCTGAAATGACTCTGAATTGTTTACACTTGCCTTCACTAATACAGGACCTTTAGTACCAAGTGAATTCGTGATCTTCGTAGGCACACGAACTGCGCAGTAATCCATGCCCTCAGCCCAATTCTCTAGTTCTGCATCGAAACTGAAAAGCTTTCCTACTAAAGATTTATCTATCATCGTCAATTCTCAATAAATGCATAACGCCGTGCTAAGCCGGCCGAACCGAGAGTGTAGCATAGCGCGTAAAATGGCGAAGCCATGCGCTAGGCGGAGCGTAGGTGAAGGTTCGGCTTGAGCACCTTGTTAGCTTACAGAGCTTATTCAAGGCTGAATCATCTCACGAAATATTTCATAGTTACGTATATGGCTTTTATTATCTTCGGCTAGCTCATAAGCAGTTTTTCCGTCGGTGTTCTTAGCTTGCACGTCTACACCGGCATGGATTAACTCATACGCTGCTACAGTATTCTCTTTTCTAGCGCAAAAGCACAAGTGATGCAGTGGAGTCTGACCTCTAGAATCTGCCAGATTTACATCAGCACCGATAGAGAGAAGGTACTTTATAACATTTACTCGGCAATCATTCGCTGCAAAAATTAAAGGGGTCCACAAGTCAGGTCCCGTAAAATTGGGGTTCGCGCCATTCTTCACCAACATTTTCACAGTCTTTATCTTTCCCTCAAATGATGCTAAACCCAAGGGTGTACCCTTATCGAACGCTTTATTAGGGTCATTGCTCTCGGCCCACAATTTTATCTTTTCGAAGTCATTTCTAAAAAGGTCTGTTTTAGAAATCATACCCTCGCTCCTACCAAAGCTAACAATTTATTAAACACGCATATTAGCATTTTAATCTAAGTAAAAACGCTAAATTCCACCTGTTTTGTGTTGTTTTTTGTTAAATGTTGATGTTTTTTATCAACCATTTGCAACTTTATTGGGCTATAACTTGTTTAAAACGCACTTATGCGTCATTATCAATTTTAATCGAGATAAAAGTGCATTTATAAGCCCATTTGATCAGGTGAGTGTTTAGAACCGTATGGTGGGCTTTTCCCACCCTTTCTTTAAAACACAAACATTTATGGGTAAGCGAATGGTGTTTTTAGGCAAACACAACTTAAAATAACCAGTCACTCCCGCACAGGCGGGTGTCTCCTTGCTCTGTTGATATTTCAGACATTAACACTCTAAAAAAATATCTCTGTTGCCCTAACAACAACATCAAAGACACTGGATGCCGACCTGCGTCCATTACTGTCCAGTAAAAATAATCAATTGCGGTCTAAGTGATTGAAATTGTTATCTAATCAAACTATATAATTGTTTCAAACTTAAAAAAAATTGGTCACTCCCGCGGAGGCGGGAGTCTCCTGAAATTCAAGTATATGGTGCTTCTTAGGAGATTCCCGCCTGCGCGGGAATGACTATATGGGAAGTTTTTTTGTTTTACCGGACAGCAGTGGACCTGCGTCGGCATGACGAACTCTTTCTTTTGTGAATCCCTTTTCAATCTTTATAAAACAGCGTATAGAGGTGCTGATTTAAAACACAGAGCAAGTATTTAATATTTGAAAAAATTAAGAGGTTTTGATGGTCAAAGTTATCATCAACTGATTGCCACATGGACCAACTTGGCTGCCACTATGAATAACACACCACAAACAAAGCCAATCATCATGGCTTTAACAGCAGATCTGTTTTTACCCGCTTTGTCATTGACTGAGGTATTTTCACGTTCTGTAGGATTATCTTCTTTGGTTTTCATGTTTTTTTCCTGTGCTTAGCACTTCTTGATGGGCAAAGCCCATCCTACCATTACTCTGTGTTTATTGGTATCAACAAGGGGTTGCTGGGAACGGCATTGAGGTTGAGTCTGGGAAGTTGCAGGTTGAGCAGGTATTCGCCGTCTTTGACTTCGTTGGGAACATAAACCATTTCGGTGATGGTTTTGTGTTGGTATTGCTCTGCTGATGATTCGTGTGTTTCAGGCTCGATGTTCCAGAAAATTCGGTGATTACTGAGTAAGCCATCATCATGCAGGCGATCTACCGAGGGTAAATCCACCAATAAATGTTCAACCGCAGTCTCTTCGACCAGCCACTTCATGGCTTCATTGCTGAAAAAAGCCGGGTGAATATCTTTACCATAATGGTGGGTTAACTTGGATTGGTTGTTGGGTAAGGTTCTGATTATTAAGGCTTTTACACCCTTGTGTAAGTTTTTCTTTACGGCTGTCAACTGATATTTGCAAATCAGTTTATCACCCGGCTCAATCGGTGGTTGATAACTGTCCTTGGTGAAGTGGCTCGCTGGTTCAATGCTGATCAATAAGGCGCGCATCAGGGGTTGTTTCACCACTTCGGCTGGCGGTAAAAGTTCGTTAATCACATGAGAGATGCTTTCGGTGTGGGTGCCATTACAGTGCGGATTCAGGGTGATTTCCTGGGCATTACAGGAACCGCCTTGCGTGGTGTCACCAATAAAATCACCGGCTTGCATGGGTCTGACCGATGCGATATCGGCACCAAAGTGGTTCGGTTGCGGGCCATCAAACTGCATTGGGATGGCGATGGATTGAGGGGCTTGTTTCAGGTTGGCTTTGATTTTCATGGCTGAAACTGAGTCGCCTTGAGGTTCAACCATTCCAAAGCCGTTCCTGCCAGCATCCGCTTTTTAATGTCATCGGTATATGGCATCGAGTGTATGAGCTTACCCGGCTGCAATTCACCGAGTGGAAAAGGGTAGTCGGTGCCCAAAGCCAACCGCTCGGCGCCCATGAGGTTCACGATGTAATCCAACACACCCGGCTCATGCACCAAAGTATCGAGGTAAATTTGATTCAGGTATTTACGTGGGTTGTGTGGATTATCCACCGCCACCAAATCCGGTCGGACCTCAAAGCCATGTTCAATGCGACCAATACTGGCCGGAAAACCACCGCCGCCATGGGCAAAAGCTATGCGCAAATTGGGCAGGCGTTCCAACACGCCACCAAAAATCATCGAACATATCGCCAAAGAGGTTTCCGCGGGCATCCCTACCAACCAGGGCAACCAATATTTTTCCATTTGTTGCTTACCGACCATGTCCCAAGGGTGGACGAATATGGCTGCGCCCAATTCTTCAGCCGCAGCGAACACATCAAATAACGCGGGTTCATTGAGGTTCCACTCATTGACATGTGAACCAATCTGCACCCCTGCCAAGCCGAGTTCTTTGACACACCGTTCCAGTTCCTTAACGGCCAAGTCAGGTGCTTGCATGGGTAGTGTGCCTAAGCCAACAAAACGCTGTGGATTACTGGCTACTTTTTGTGCCATGTCATCGTTCAAAAACCGAGCTAAATCATAAGTATCTTGAGGTTTGGCCCAGTAGCAAAACATCACCGGAACCGTTGACAATACCTGCACATGCACGCCATGATGGTCACATTCGGTTAAACGTACGCCCGGATCCCAACAGTTGGCTTCAATGTCACGAAAATGCTTGCCGTCCTGCATCATTCTGGCACAGCCACATCCCGTGTGTTCCAGTTGCACAAAACCACCGTAACCATATTTTTCGCGCAGGTTTGGCCAGTTTTCCGGCAGGATGTGCGTGTGTATGTCTATGGTGAGGAAATCTTTGTGCATCAAAGGTCCAACTTGTTCTGGTCAGGCATCACCGTGCCGCATTGGTCACAGGTACGCAGTTCCTCACTGCTGAAAAACCGTTCAAATACCGGGAAAAAATCTTTTTCAATGTCGGTCAAGGTGAAATATTCCTCGTACAGCAAATGGTTGCAGTTTTCGCAGTACCACATCAAACCGTCTTTTTCATTGATCAAGCGTTTGCGCTCAACCACCAAACCAACAGAGTTGGCAAAACGCACCGGAGAATGGGGCATCCTGGGTGGTAACAAAAAAACTTCGCCTGCCTTTATCGGATAGTCTACAACTTTCCCATCCTGCTGGGTTTTGAGTAACATTTCACCTTCCAATTGGTAAAAAAATTCCGGCCCCTCGTCATAATGGTAATCCCTGCGTCCATTGGGCCCGCCTA
>JAUHXW010000257.1 GCA_030426705.1 Gammaproteobacteria bacterium | reverse complement strand
CTAACATGCAAAGATAAAACCTTAAGTGTTATAAGTGTTATCTAAGGTATGTCCTTGGGGCTTCATTCATTTTTGTTCCCGACTAAAATGAAAGCGACCGCGGCGGACATGACTTGTAACCTCGCGCTCTTCGCCTCTGATTCGCGTACGCTCACCAACCGGCTCGGCGGGTCGAGCTGCTCAGCAGCTCTCCATTGAAGCAAAAGATGTTGCGACATACCAGAAGGTATGTTACATTGTCAGTCAGCATACCTCAAGGTATGTTTCGACATAGGAGACTCAATATGAAAATCAATGAGCAATTGTTTAAAGAAAAAATCAAACCCTTATTCTCACGAGCGGTGTTTTGTTCGGTGGCTACCGTTGACGTTGAGGGTAAGCCGCATGTCAGTCCGATTGGCAGTGTGGTATTGCGAGACATGAAGCAAGGTTGGTTCTTTCAAAAGTTCACCAAGAACATTCCGCAAAATGCAAACAGCTGTGAATATGCCACCATCATGGCCGTTAATGACAGCAAGTGGTTTTGGCTTAAATCTATCTTCAAAGGCCAATTCAAAAAGCCGCCTGCCATGCGCTTGCTGGTCAAACTGGGCGAAGTCAGATGTGCCAATGAAGCAGAAACTCAAAAATTTCAGCGCCGTGTCGGCCTGTTCAAACGCACCAAAGGTTATCAATTGATGTGGCAGGAAATGGCCAATATCCGCGAGTTCGAAATCATCGACTATAAACCCATCTATGTTGGCCAAATGACCAAGCAACAATTTGCATAGGAGAAAGCCATGACCATTCAAATTTTGATTATCACAGGAGCAACCATTTTAGGTGTATTAGGACTGATACATTTGATTTATGGATTAGTAACCAATAAGTTTGAAGCTTATGACCCTGAATTGACAACAGCCATGCAGTAATCATCACCTGTTATTACCAAACAAACCACCATGTGGAAAGCCTGGATGGGGTTTAATCACA
This sequence comes from Gammaproteobacteria bacterium, assembly GCA_030426705.1. GTDB lineage: Bacteria > Pseudomonadota > Gammaproteobacteria > Xanthomonadales > Marinicellaceae > Marinicella. Next base: position 3,391 of record JAUHXW010000257.1, on the reverse strand, counting down.
GTCACTCCTTAGGGGTTCTTTGGATTCCTTTGTTTTACATTCCCTTGGCTTTGAATCACCTTGATGTTTTACAACATAACCTGTGGTTGTCCTTGCTACCTGTTGTTATGGCGGCAGCTTATGTCGTATTGGCGAAAAAATATTGGTTCAATATTCCTTTGATTGGTTCTTTTGTGGCTTTGATTTGTTTCAGTGTGGCTTTGATTTGTTTCAGTGTGGCTTTTTATATGTTGCGAATAGCTTAAGCTTGATTCATTTCTGTAAGCATAAGTAAAGAAGATTGCCTGTATAGTTACATATTGCCAAACTGACTTGCTTTCGTTGATTTTTGAAAATAGGTGATAAAGCCATTGATGATTTTGTCTTTTTCAACAGAGTTTTCCTGACTTAAAGCGGCTATTTTTTGCATACATTCCACTGTGAATGCCACTTGATTTTCGGTGAAACCATTGGCAGATAATTCAAGTATGTGGCGAAGGTTTGGAGAGATGTTTTCTTCATCTTTTAAGAAGAATGCGCTAGAGGTAAACAAGCCGGATGCTTCTTCTTTGTTGTGATTAAATTCTTTTTCGAAGATTTCTAAAATGGCTTTTTTCTCTTCTATAGAAATCAAGCCATCCGCTTTGGCAATTGCTACAATCAATAAGGCAGCCACTTTTTCAGGGTCATCCAAAGTGTAGAGTGGTTTGGTGTGATATTGTTTTAACCATTTGTGTTTTCTGTACCAGGCAAAAGGATTTAAGCTATCCAAGGTGATGCCAGCATCATCCAGACGTCTGAGTAAAATGAGTATTGTAACGATGGCTCCTGCTAATGCCAAAACAATATGCATAATCAATTTTCCTTTTTAAAAGACTTTCATGAACTATAATGTATTTTTCTGGTGCGAGCAATTGCACATGATAATAATTATTTATGCATTGACGACCGGCATGGAATTATCTGTTTCAATGCTCTCATATTTGCTCATGTCCAATTGAGCCAGGTCATAACTGTTTTGCATGCCCAGCCAAAAACGCGCTGATGTACTTGTCATTTTACTGATTCTGGCAGCCATGTCGGCACTGATGGGAGCTTTGCCATTGGTGATGCTTGATAAGTGTTTTCTGCTGCAACCCAAAACCCCTGCTGCTTTTGTCACTGAAATGGCAGAAGGTTTGAGGTACATCTCTAAAAAGACCACCCCTGGGTGTGCTGGGTTTTTCATATTCATCAGTGATAATCCTCATAATTAACAATTTCGGCAAATCCATCTTCAAATCGAAAAGTGATTCGCCAATTCCCACTTACCCAGACAGACCAAATATCATTTCGTTTACCGGACAACTTATGTAAACGAAAACCAGGTAAGTTCATGTCCTGAACATTGACCGCATTGTCTAAAGCAGAAAGTATCATTTGAATCTTGAATTCATGCTCGGATTGAATACCTGAAGTTGAACCAGTCTGGTAATACTTTTTCAATCCTTTGTGTTTAAATGTTTTGATCATTTTGATTGTAACTTATTAGGTTACATTTAGCAACCCCTCGCTGCTCATATGCAATGCTGTGCAAGATTGGGTAAAAAAGCCCAGTATATATCAGGGCTTTGAGTATAAGTTTAGTTTTGCGAATCAAAATCAACCACACTTAGAAGAGCCGCAGCTTTTGCAGGTGAGGCAGCCTTCCTGGTAGATCAGTTCGGTGGATTGGCAGTTGTCGCAAGTGCCCTTGCCGACTTTGGTGCCGTCGGCTATGTAGCGTTTCAGGGCGCGGGTGACGCCGTTTTTCCAGGTGTTGATGGATTCGCTGTCCAATTGCAGGCTATTAATCAGTTCAACGGCTTTTTCAATCGGCATACCGTGGCGCAAGGTGCTGGATATCAACTTGGCGTAGTTCCAGTATTCTGGGTTGAATTTGTGAGACAGGCCTTCGACGGTGGTTTTGTAGCCACGTTTGTTGGTGAATTGGAAGTCATATCTTGAGCTGCCATCTGGCAAAAAGCTTTTGATGATCAGGCCAGTTTCAACTGAACGCGGTAAGAAAATGCCGTCTTCGTCATCGGCCAAACCGGTGAAAATTTCATAGGGTTTGCCATTGATGGTGCCGACGAAGGCAATCCATTTTTCCTTGTTGTTGTGAAAACGTACCACATCGGCTTCGAGGATTTCCGGGCGTTTGGTGGGGAAATCAACCAGTTCTTCAGGTTTGTCGTCGTTGGCGACCAATACACCAGAGCGTGAGCCATCACGATAAACGGTGACGCCTTTACAGCCGACTTTCCAGGCTTCTTTGTACAATTTTCCTACCAGTTTTTCGCTGACATCTTCAGGCAGGTTAATGGTCACGCTGATGCTGTGATCGACCCATTTTTGTACAGCGCCTTGCATGCGTACTTTGCTCAGCCAATCCACATCATTCGATGTGGCTTTGTGATAGGGTGATTTTTTAATCAGGTCTTTGATTTCTTTTTCGCTGTAGTTTTTGTTGATGTCGTGACCGTTAACTTGCATCCATTGTTTGAAGCGGTGGTGGAATACGGTGTACTCTTCCCATGAATCGCCGACTTCGTCAACAAAATCAACCCGTGCGCCCTTGTCGTTCGGGTTAACTTTCCTGCGTCGTTTATAGACCGGCAGGAATACAGGTTCAATGCCTGAAGTGGTTTGGGTCATCAAGCTGGTGGTGCCAGTGGGTGCAATGGTTAGTAGGGCGATGTTGCGGCGACCGTGTTTAACCATGTCCGCATACAAATCAGCATCGGCTGCTTTCAGGCGTTGTACAAATGGGTTGCTGGTTTCTCTTTCGCTGTCATAAATGCCAAAGGCGCCACGCTCCTTGGCCAGATTAACTGATGCGCGGTAAGTTTCAACGGCGATGGTTTTGTGCACTTCTTCAGTGAAGGCATTGCCTTCTTCGCTGCCATAACGGATACCTAATGCCGCCAACATATCGCCTTCGGCGGTGATGCCGATTCCGGTTCTGCGACCTTCTTCGGCTTTCTTTCTGATATTCAGCCACAATTCTTTTTCGATGCGTTTGACTTCTGGGCTTTCCGGGTCGGCATCAATCTTTGCCAAAATATCGTCAATTTTTTCCAATTCCAAATCGATGATATCATCCATCAAACGTTGTGCTTTACCCACGTGGTCTACAAACAGAGCCTGATTAAATTGAGCCTGTTCGGTGAAAGGGTTTTCCACGTAAGAAAACAGATTCAGGGCAAGCAAACGACAAGAGTCATAAGGACACAAAGGGATTTCGCCGCATGGGTTGGTGGAGACGGTTTTGTAGCCCAGATCTGCGTAACAATCGGGCACGGATTCGCGGGTGATGGTGTCCCAAAACAGAATCCCCGGTTCGGCTGATTGCCAGGCGTTGTGGATGATTTTATTCCACAGTTTTTTGGCC
>JAUHXW010000256.1 GCA_030426705.1 Gammaproteobacteria bacterium | reverse complement strand
AGACACTTTTGAACCTCCCACAATCGCCAACATGGGTCTTGCCGGATTTTCCAGGCCTTTGGCCAATGACGACAATTCATGAGCCAGTAATGGTCCTGCACAAGCCACCGGCGCAAATTTTGCCACGCCATGTGTCGATGCCTGGGCTCGATGCGCAGTACCAAAGGCATCCATAACGAATACGTCACAGAGGTTGGCCATGCGTTTGGCCAATCGCTCATCATTGGCTTTCTCACCGATGTTAAATCGCACATTTTCCAGTAACACCACCTCGCCTTTTTCAACCGGCACTTCATCGTACCAGTCCTTGATGAGGTGTACTTTTTCATTCAAAGCCAAGCCCAGGTAATCTGCCACTGGCTGTAACGAAAAGGCCGATTCCGGTTGGCCTTCTGTGGGTCTGCCCAAATGTGACATCAAAATCACCGCTGCACCTTTCTCCAGCGCCAGTTTGATGGTCGGCAAAGACGCCTTAATCCTTTGGTCACTGGTGATGGTGCCGTTTTTGATGGGAACATTTAAATCTTGTCGAATCAGCACCTTTTTGTTATCAAGGTCCAAATCGGTCATCTGTTTTACTTTCATAATCAAATCCCACTTAAAAAGTCACGTTGGCTTCTTATTTTGCTTTCATCAATGCCAATGAAACGTCGAGCATGCGGTTGGCAAAACCCCATTCATTGTCATACCAGGCCAACACCTTAACCAATTTACCTTGATTGACTCGGGTCATGGTGGCATCAAACACCGAAGAAGCTGGATTGTGATTAAAATCAACCGAAACCAACGGTTGGTCACAATATTCAAGCACGGAAGAGTTGGCAGCCGCATATTTTACCACTTCATTGACCTCATCGACTGAAGTTTCTTTACGGGCGATAAAAGTTAAATCAACCGCTGAAACATTGATGGTTGGTATTCTCATGGCATAACCATCCAACTTACCTGCCAATTCCGGCATCACCAGGCCAATGGCCACCGCGGCACCTGTTTTGGTGGGGATTTGACTCAAAGTGGCCGCGCGAGCACGACGCAAGTCTTTGTGATAGGTATCGGATAAAACCTGATTGTTGGTATAGGCATGGATGGTGGTCATCAGACCGGATTCCACGCCGATTCTTTCATGCAAGGCTTTGACCAACGGCGACAAACAATTAGTGGTGCACGAAGCATTGGATATCACCTGATGTTCCGCTTTGAGCACATCATCATTGACACCATAAACCACAGTGGCATCAATTTCACCATTGGCCGGTGCTGAAATGATGGCTTTCTTGGCTCCTGCTTTGATGTGTTTTGCCGCCAATTCCCGGCTGCGAAACACGCCAGTACATTCCAACACCACATCAACACCAAGGTCACCCCAGGGCAATTGTTCTGGATCAGCTTCTGCTAACAGCAAAATGCGATCGCCATTGACCACCAAATGATTGTCCGTCAATGACACATCAGCATTGAATCGACCATGAGCGGTGTCATGCTGGGTCAAATGACACATCGCTTCGTGTGCTCCTAAATCATTGATGGCGACAATTTCAATTTCGTGGGTTCTGTTGTATTCGTACAAAGCACGCAGTATGCATCGGCCAACCCGACCATACCCGTTGATGGCTACTTTTATTTTCATTTGTTTTCTCTTTTTTCCAATTATCTTATCTAATGATTTTCAGCGATTTTTCAAGCGCTGACAAGCAAAACCCTGACATTTTCTGAGCCAAAAAAAGCCCGGACTTCCGGGCTTTAAATGGTTATGTGAAAATATCAAATCAAGATGAAGGTTTGATTTCACCTGACTTGATTTTAGCCATGTACTCAGTCAATTCACGTTTGACCACTGGCGCCAGGAAATACAGGCCAATCAGGTTGGGAATCGACATGGCAAATATCATCGCATCCGAAAAATCAATGACCGATACAATACTTACCGAAGAACCAATCACCACAAAAACCAAAAACAGGATGTTGTAAGTCATGTCCACGCCTTTGCCATGACCAAACAAAAAGTTAAAAGCACGCAAGCCGTAATAAGACCAGGCCAACATGGTTGAAAATGCAAACAATACCGCAGCAAATGTCAACACATAGGGAAACCATGAAATGGCCGAACCAAATGCCGCTGAAGTCAAGGCAATGCCCATACCTTTGGTGGGTTCATCCGGAATGAATCCAGCGATGCCTATCACCAAAGCAGTGATGGTACAAACCACAACCGTATCAATAAATGGCTCATACAAGGCAACCAAGCCTTCAGTCACTGGGTGGTCGGTTTTAACCGCCGAATGTGCAATTGAAGCGGAACCTATTCCGGCCTCATTTGAAAAAGCAGCCCTTTGGAAACCTACAATCAAAACACCAACCAAACCACCGAAAGCAGATTGGGTTGAGAAGGCACCGTCAATAATGGCACCGAAGGCAGCAGGTACATGATTGAGATTCATGAAAATCACCACCAGACCAGCTGTCACGTAAATAATGCCCATAAATGGCACCAATTTTGAAGTGACCTTACCGATACTTTTGATGCCTCCGATGATGGTAATACCCACCAAAACGGCCACCACCAAACCAAAAACCCATCCGTTTTTGGCCAAAAATGAACCTTCGCCACCGGTAACCGCAACCACTTGTTCCATGGCCTGATTAACCTGGAACATATTACCGCCACCGAACGAGCCGCCCACACAACATATGGCAAAAATTATCGCCAAAACCTTGCCCAGACCGCCCATGCCTTTCTCGGCAAAACCTTTGGTCAAATAGCGCATCGGACCACCATGCACATGACCATTAGGCAATACATCACGGTATTTCACACCCAAGGTACATTCTACAAACTTACTGGACATGCCCAAAAAACCACAGACAATCATCCAGAAAGTGGCACCGGCACCACCGATTCCAACCGCTGCAGCAACACCTGCGATGTTGCCTAATCCAACCGTTCCCGACAAAGCAGTGGTTAAAGCCTGAAAATGAGAAACCTCACCTGGCGCATTGGAATAGTCATATTTGCCACGCATCAAATCAAAACCATGACGGAAAGAGCGCAGATTGATGAACTTAAAATAAATGGTAAAAAATGTAGCGGCAATCACCAGCCATATGACAACCCACTTTACACCTCCAAATATAGGAATCTCTGAAAAAATTATACCTGTGAAAGCATTTAAGTAAGGCGCTACCGCCTCATTGATTTTATCGTCAATGGCGTCAGCCCAGACAGTACCTGCAAAAGTGGTCAGAACAGCAGCGAAATAATATTTCAGTTTCATGTGACTCCCTATTTATTTTGTTGTAATTGATGACCTTGAATAAGTTTCAACTCAAGCAAGGTACTTTGAATTTTTTTGCTCTGGCAGACTCAAACACACAAATCTTGCCGAATTGGCCAAACATCTTAACTTTTTTTCTACCTCAAAGGTAGCAACAAAACTATTTTTTCAAGTGAATCACCATCTCATCACCCGCTTTGAAACCATGTTTTTTACTTAATCCGGCATTGATTTCCAGTACATATTTGGCCGGTTTTTCGCTGGGATAATTGGGACAACGGGTGGTGGTGTTTTTGCAAGGCGGGGTGTTTTCACTGATATTAATCAGCTTCCGATTGCTATCAAAATACAGGATGTCGAGCGGAATCAACGTGTTTTTCATCCAGAAAGCGCGGTATTGACTGCCAGGAAAAATAAACAACATGCCCGCATCATCGTCCATTTGTTTGCGGTACATCAAGCCCATGGCCCGTTCATTGTCATCATCTGCCAGCTCTACATAAAAATCAATGTCGTTAATAGTTACTTTGTGCTGATTCTGCTGACATGCTGATAACAGCAAAATAAGCACACTTAAAACAGCTGAGGATTTCTTCATTCGGATTAATTTTTTTGGAATGTACACTGGAATTTATCACCTAACAAAGCTAAACTCAATAGGTGTTAAAAAATAGGGTTTTCAAGTGGATATAGCTGAGTTATTAGCCTTTACTGTAAAAAACAAGGCATCGGATTTACATTTATCGGCAGGCCTGCCGCCCATGATTCGTGTTGATGGTGATGTAAGACGCATCAATTTACCGCCCTTGGAGCACAAGGAATTGCACGACATGATTTATGACATCATGAACGATTACCAAAGAAAGGAATTTGAAGAAACCTTTGAGATCGACTTTTCGTTTGAGATTCCGGGGCTGGCACGTTTCAGGGTAAATGCCTTTAATCAAAACCGGGGTTGTGGTGGTGTATTCAGAACCATTCCAACCGAAATTCTGACTTTTGAAGATTTGAATTGTCCGGCCATTTTTAAAGATTTGATTGATGTACCCAGGGGTTTGATTCTGGTGACCGGACCGACCGGTTCAGGTAAATCCACCACCCT